>CAJFTW010000040.1 GCA_904420025.1 Candidatus Pseudolachnospira avium | reverse complement strand
TTGACAAAAGTCACTTCATAACAGAGGAAAGAACCATGGTATTTACATCCGTTGTATTTATATTTTACTTTTTGCCGCTGACCGTATTGCTCTATTTTTTGGTTTCTCTTACGGGAAGCCAGCGGGCTAAAAACTGGGTACTTTTGATTGCTTCCCTGATTTTCTATTCCTGGGGGGGCCTCCAGTACACATTTTTGATTCTGTTCAGCACTATTGTCAACTTTGTCATGGGACTGTTTCTGGATCGGAGCCCCCATCATCGGAAAGGCTGGCTGGCGGCGGCCATGGTGGTGAACCTGGCGCTGCTGGGGTTTTTCAAGTATTTCAACTTTTTTACCGACACGGCAGTGGCTATTTTACAGATTTTTGACCCCACCGTGGCCAATGGGCTGCCACGGATTCCGTTGCCCATCGGTATCTCCTTCTTTACGTTTCAGATTATGACGTATGTCATTGACCTGTACCGGGGAGAAGTGCCGGTGCAGAAAAACTATTTTGATCTGGCTCTGTATATTATGCTGTTTCCCCAGTTGATCGCCGGTCCCATTGTCCGTTATGCGGATGTGGATCAGGAAATCCGGCAGCGCCGGACTCGGACAGAGGATCTATACACAGGCATTCGACGTTTTATGCTGGGATTTGCCAAGAAGATGCTGCTGGCCAATCAGATGGGAGAAATTTCGGATGCTGCCTTTGGACTGGCCGTATATGACAATATGTTATATTCCTGGATGGGGGTGGCCGCCTATGCCTTCCACATTTTCTTGGATTTCTCCGCCTATTCCGATATGGCCATTGGGCTGGGAAAAATGTTTGGCTTTCATTTTAAGGAAAACTTCAATTATCCATACATTTCCCGGACGGTCCGGGAATTTTGGCGTCGGTGGCATATTTCCCTGTCTACCTTTTTCCGGGATTACCTGTATATTCCTCTGGGCGGAAGCCGGAAAGGGACAGCAAAAACCTACCGGAACCTGTTGATTGTCTTTTTCCTTACCGGCCTCTGGCATGGGGCTAGTTGGAATTTTGTGGTCTGGGGACTGTGGTTTGGCGTGTTTTTGGTGTTGGAACGGGCCGGCTTTGGGAAGGTGCTGGACCGGCTGCCTACGGTGGTGCGCTGGCTGTACTGCATGCTGGTAGTGTTGGTGGGGTGGGTTTTCTTCCGTGCGGAAACACTTCCCCAGGCGGCAGCTTATCTGCAGAGTATGTTTGTGCCAGGCCCCCAGAACTGGCAGCATCTGGAAATTATCAAACTGCTGAATCGGGAGAATCTTTGCTGGCTGCTGTGTTCCATTTTGATTTGTATTCCCAAAGGGAAGCTCTGGAATCGTATTGACCGGAGTTTTGTGCTGCGTGATGTGTTGATTTTGGCGGCTTTTTTCCTGTCTCTTTGCTACTTGCTGATTACGGATTTTAATCCCTTCATCTATTTCCGATTTTGAGTTTTCGCCTCTGGAGGTAGTTCCGGAGGCGATTTAAGAAAAAAATCACTTTCCAAATAGCGGATTCTATGTTATTTTAAAGGTTGTACTGTGCAAGCGCCGCAGGGAAATACCTGGGCGTCGATCGGAAAGGGAACGTTTATGAATACGCTTAAGGAGTTATACGCGTACCGGCAGATGATTTTCAGTCTGGTGAAAAAAGAGCTGCGGGGGCGTTATAAAGGGTCTGTGCTGGGATTTTTGTGGACTTTCCTGAATCCTCTGTTGCAGCTGGTGGTCTATGCGCTGGTATTTGCTTTCCTGTTGGGAAGCGATATTCCCAAGTATTATCTGCACCTGTTTGTGGCTCTGGTGCCGTGGATCTTTTTTTCCTCCTCTCTGACAGGTGGCTCTGTCAGTGTCATTGCATCCAAGGATATGGTGAAGAAGATCTATTTTCCCCGGGAAGTGCTGCCAATCTCTTATGTCACCAGCGCATTTGTAAACATGCTGCTGTGTTTCCTGGTGATTTTTGCGGTTATGCTGATTGGCGGAACCGTCCCCCCGGAAGGAGAGCATTTTCACTGGGAGGCGTTGCTGTATCTTCCTATTATTATGATTGTGGAGTATCTGCTGGCGTTGGGCGGTGCCTTGCTGACTTCCGGGTTGACCGTGTATTTTCGGGACCTGGAGCATATTTTGGGGATCGTGACCATGGCGTGGATGTATCTGACGCCGGTTTTGTATTCTATTTCGCTGGTGGAAAATCAGCTGGCTGCCCATAATATGACCAACCTGATGTGGCTGTACTGGCTGAATCCCATGACGCCCATTACGGTGGCCTATCGGGATATTCTGTATTATGGACAGGTTCCGCACATCAACACGCTGCTCAGCGCGGCAATCTTGGGCGTGGTAGTCCTGGTTGTGGGATACTGGGCCTTCCGCAAGCTGCAGAAGGGCTTTGCGGAGGAGCTGTAGGCAGGGAGGAACAGGCTTTGAAGGTGATTCAGGTTTTGACAACGCTTTCTTTTGGGGATGCGGTAGGGAATGATACCATTGCCCTGGGAGCAGCGCTGCGGGAAATGGGATATGGTTCCCATATTTATGCAGAGAATATTGACCCGCGCTTGCCGGAGGGAACCGTGCATCCGATCCGGGAGCTGCCTCCTTTGGCAGCGGAGGATGTGGTCCTCTACCATCTTTCCACCGGCACAGAGCTGAATTATCAGTTTGCGGAATATCCCTGCCGGAAGGTAGTGATTTACCACAATATTACGCCGCCGTCATTCTTGGCTCCTTATGCGCCGGAAAAAGCCGATCAATGTCAGTATGGCCTGAATGGGGCTAAATATCTGGCAGACTATGTGGACTACTGTCTGCCGGTTTCGGATTTCAACCGCCGGGATCTGGCGGCTATGGGCTACACCTGTCCCATGGATGTGTTGCCAATTTTGATTCCTTTTGAGGATTATGAAAAGGAGCCAAGCCGTAAGATACTGGCCAAATACCGGGGGCTGCCCGGAGCGAACATCTTGTTTACCGGACGGATTGTTCCCAACAAATGCCAGGAGGATGTGCTGGCGGCCTTTGCGGCATACAAAAAATACTACGATCCGGATGCACGGCTGTTCCTGGTAGGGGATTGGAGGGGGATGGAGCGGTACTATGCCCGGCTGCTGGCCTATCAGAAGGCATTGGGGGTATCGGATGTGATTTTTACCGGCCATATTCCCTTTGACGAGATTTTGGCCTACTACCGCTTGGCGGATGTGTTTGTCTGCGCCAGTGAACACGAAGGCTTCTGTGTGCCGCTGGTAGAAGCCATGTATTTTAACATCCCCATCATTGCATACGACAGCAGTGCCATTGGGGATACCCTGGGCGGCAGTGGGATTTTGATGCCAGAGAAGACGCCGGCGTTGACGGCCGGCATGATTCATCGAGTACTGTCGGATGCAGAGTTGAAAGAAACAATTTTGGCAGGGCAGCAGAAACGGCTGCAGGATTTTTCGCACCAGAAAATCCGGGCCCGGTTCCGGGCTTGCCTGGAGCAGTTTATGATGAAAGGACGCGCGTAAGATGGCAGAGGAGAAGAAGACGGTGGATTCCGTGGAAAAAATTGATGTGGAAAAGATTATGGATGAGATCCGTCAGGAAATCCGGGAGAAAGGGTATGATGCCAGCATGCTCAGTTTCCAGGATGTGGACGGCGAGGACGAACTGCCTCTGGGACAAGAGGAAAAATTTCGTCTGGAGGAGCTGGAACGCCGGGTACAGGAGGCTTCTCTGCGTGCAGAGGTGCCGTGGTATTACCAGGCGGAGGGCAGTCTGCCGGTACGTCTGATGAAAAAAGTAATCCGGAAACTGATCCGCTTTGCCTATGTTCCCATTGTGGAGAATCAGAATCGGGAAAATCAAGTGCTGGCTCAAAGCCTGCGCCAGCTGTTGGCCTACGTAAAGGAGCAGCAGGAGCGGGTGGAAATTCTGGAGAAGCGGCTGGAGGCCGTGGAGGACGGAAAACAGGCAGAGCATTAGAAAGGGCAGTATGTTGAAGAAAAAAATTGCGTTTGTGGTTCAGCGATATGGACGAGAAGTAAACGGTGGAGCGGAGTTGCTCTGCCGGCAGATGGCGGAGCACATGACCGAGCGGTACGAGGTGGAAGTGCTGACAACAAAAGCCATTGACTATATTACATGGAAAAATGAGTATCCGTCGGATCAGGAAGAACTGAATGGTGTTCTCATCCGCCGTTTCCCTGTGTCCAAGACCAGAAACAGCAAAAAGTTTGACGCGCTCTCTGCCCGTGTATTTACTCACCAGTCAACACCGGAAGAAAACCAGCAGTGGATGGAATGGCAGGGGCCTTACTGTCCGGCATTGCTGGATTTTATTCAGGAACACCAGGCAAATTATCAGGTGTTTATCTTCTTTACGTACCTGTATTATACGACCTATATGGGGCTGCCCCTGGTGCGGGAGAAGGCAATTTTGCTTCCTACCGCCCACGATGAGCCTCCCATTTATGTACCCATTTTTCGGGATTTTTTCCATCTTCCCAAGGGGATTTTTTACAATACGCCGGAGGAAAAGGCTTTGGTGGAGCGGCTGTTCCACAATGGGGAAATCCTGAACAACCAGGGAATGGGTGGTGCGGGGATTGAGACGCCGGCACATCCCCAGCCGGAAATTTTTCGGGAGCAGCATGACTTGGAACGGTATCTGATCTATGTGGGACGGATTGACAAATCCAAGGGATGTGCCCAGCTGTTTCAATATTTTGAAGAGTACAAGAGGCGGAACCCCGGAACCCTGAAGCTGGTTCTCATGGGAAAACCGGTGATGGAGATTCCGTCTCATCCGGATATTCTGCCGCTGGGCTTTGTCACGGATGAGGAAAAGTATAACGGAATGGCGGGGGCGGAGGCCCTGGTGCTGCCATCCCGGTTTGAGAGTCTTTCCCTGGTCGTGCTGGAATCTATGAGCCTAGGTGTACCGGTGGTGGTCAATGGAAAGTGTGATGTGCTGAAAGAACACTGCATCCGCAGCAACGCTGGCCTGTATTACCGGGACTATTTTGAGTTTGAGGGAACGCTGAACTATCTCCTGAACCGGACGGAGCTGCGGAAGCAGATGGGGGAACTGGGTGTAGAGTACGTAGAGAAAAATTATCGGTGGGACAAGATTGTGGATCGTCTCTCGCAAATGGTTGAGATGGTAGGAGAATCGGTATGATCGTCCTGTTTGGCATTGCGTTCCTGTGGCACTGGTGGGTTTGGCTGCAGGGGCTGGCGGTGAAAAAAAATCCGGAGCAGTTGGGCAGAAAGCATGTGGTGTTTGCTTTGGTGGGAGCGTTTCTGTCGGTAAACAGCGTGGGAATGGTTCTGGCCCTGGCCGGCTGCTTTTCCATTGGGCTGCTTGCGGGGATCCTGCTAGGAATCAATGCTCTGGGCGCATTCATGGAAAGGGGAAAGGGCCTTTCCATACAGCAATGGAAAAAGGTTTTGTTTGCAAGACCGTTCCGGGGAGGAGTGGCAGTGATTCTGCTTGCTTTGGCCATCCTGTATGCTGCTTTCCCTACGGAATATCTGACCGGTGTGCGGGATCCGGGGCTTTATATTATCCATGGGGTGAACATAGCCAAAACCGGCTCCTTTACGTTTGAATATGATTCGCAGCTGGAGGAACTGTATGAGGAATACGGGGATTTCATAAGTCCCGGGTATCCTGTGTTATATACCTCTGTTCAATATCCGGAGTTGGAAACGGAAGTGGGACAGGTTTCGGCCCACTTTATGCCTATGTATTCTTCCCTGCTGGCCATTGGCTATGGTTTGGGAGGTATGGCATGTTTGCTGCGCGTGAATGCAATCGTGGGTATTCTGGCGTTGATGCTGTTTTATTACTTTATCAAGGAGTTTTTTTTCCGGCGAGCGGAAATTGCAGTGCTGATTCTGGGTTTGAATCCAGCTCAACTCTGGGGGGCCCGTATTCCGGAAACGGAGCTGCTGGCGCAGCTGTTGTTTTTCGCAGCTATGTATCTTTGGATGATCGGCTGGCGGGATGGAAAAAAACGGATTCTGATTTATGCCGGTTTTGTGTTGGGATATAATATCTTTAACCGGATTGATATGATGATTGTTGGGCTGGGTTTTCTGGTGGCGGCAGCCTATGGGGTGGTCTGGCATCCGGAAAAGCGCAGAGGAATCTGGGAAAGCTGCGGCACTTACCTGGCAACCGCGGTATTGGCTTGCCTGTGCCTGTATATATTCAGCCCGGCGTACTATATCTTGCATATACAGAATCATGCACTGCAGACTGCGTGGCTGGTGAATGGAATCGGCCTGGCGCTCCTTTTGGCAGGGGGGCTGGTTTCCAGGATTTGGAAAAACGTTTCTCTGGAACGGTATAACTGGATCCACAAATGGACGGATAACCGGAAGGCATGGATTGGATGGAGCATTGTGTTTGCGCTGGCGTTCTTCTATCTGTATGTTGTGCGCAGCGAATGGGGAAATAGTTCAGACTTCAATAAGACAGCGATCATTGAATATTGTTGGTATACCAGCGTGCCGCTGTTTTTGCTGATGCTGGTAGGAATCGTTATCCTTTTGGAAGAAAAGAAGAAGCAGGCAGATTTATACTATGTGTTTCTGTGTACCGGCATGGTTTGTGTGGCGGCATATTTAATCAATCCGTCCATTACAGCGGACCATATCTGGGCGGCACGGCGCTGGGTCAGCGTAAACTTCCCGGTAACGGTGCTATTGGGTTGCTATGCCTGGCAGTTTCTGTGGAAACGGTTCGGAAAAGGTTGGAAGCAGGCGGGAATTTATGCTGGTACGGCAGGGCTTAGCGCTTTCCTGCTTTGGCAATGCCGGACCTTCTTGTTGACGCCCATGCTGGGAGGACTGGATGAGCAGTATCAAGAGCTGGCGGCAAGCCTGGAAGATGATACCATCTATTTTGCCTGGAACAATGAGATTGCCTCTACCCTGCGTTATGTGTATGGAAAGCAGGTCTATCAGGTAAATGCTGCGGAGACGGAGGGGTTGCTTCGGTATTTGGAAGATAACGGGGAATTGTATTTTGTGGGAGATTTTCCTTTGTACAACCTGAATCGGATGGATTACCAGAAAGAGGTGGAACATTATCAGATTATGTCCGGCCTTTATTTGGAAGCGGTTATGGGAGAATACCCGGATTCTCTGTACCGCCGGTATTACAACGGAAATGTGGGCAAACTGGTGTACCAGCCAAGCACTCGAGTCAACCTGCAGGAGGGAGATCTTCTCCTGCAGAACGCCGAGTATGACGGGGACGGAAATATTCTGGCGCTGGAGCAGGGGGGGATGATATTTTATGGGCCCTATGCCAACCTGGAGGCGGGAACCTACCGGGTGACGCTGGCAATGGAGCAGGCAGAGGGGTACGAAAATACCTTTGTGGAGATGGGATCTGTAGAAATACCTGTTGTAGTGGAAAAACAGATGGTGACTTCCGGTGAGACGGTGCTGGAGTTCCAACTGGATGAGCCGGTAACCGGGTTTGAAATCCGGCTGATGACCGGCGGCAGCAGCGGCTTGATCTGCCGGAGTGTAATTTTGGAAAAGCTGTCCTGAGGCAGCGGAAAAATGGCCGAGGGGTGATCGTATGGAGGAAATGCGGAACACGGCATCAGAGGAGATTGCCATTGATGTCCAGCATGTGACAAAAAAGTTTAAAGTATTTTTGGATAAGGGAACTGAATTGAAGGAGCGCCTTCTGTTTCGCTCCCGAAACCGGTATGAGGACCGCTGGGTCCTGAAGGACATCAGCTTTCAGGTAAAAAAGGGGGAGGCCATTGGCCTGATTGGCCACAATGGCTGCGGAAAGAGTACGACCTTGAAGCTGCTGACTCGGATCATCTATCCGGACAGCGGAACAATTCAGATGAAAGGGCGGGTGTCCAGCCTGATTGAGCTGGGAGCTGGCTTCCACCCGGATATGAGCGGGCGGGAAAATATTTATACCAATGCATCCATTTTTGGCCTGACCAAAAAGGAGATTGATGCCCGGATTGATGATATTATCGCTTTTTCAGAGCTGGAGGAATTTCTGGATAACCCGGTGCGGACGTATTCCTCCGGTATGTACATGCGTTTGGCCTTCTCCGTGGCCATCAATGTGGATGCGGATATTCTGCTCATTGATGAGATTTTGGCGGTGGGCGATGCCAACTTCCAGACCAAATGCTTCAACCGGTTGCGGGAGATCAAAGAGAAAGGGACCACCATTGTGATTGTCTCCCATTCCCTGGGGCAGATTGAACAGATCTGTGACCGAAGCCTTTGGATCCATGACGGCCGGATCCGTGCAGAGGGCGAGCCCCATGAGGTGCATGCCCAGTATTTGGAATTTATGGGGGAAAAACGTCAGGAGATTATTGAAAAAGAAAAGGAGCGCCAGCGGAAGCTGAAGGAAGAAAACCCGGAAAAGCTGGAGCAGCAGAAGGTTTTGGGGATCCCAGCCGGGTACGAGAATCCGGACCGCCGCTGGGGGACACGGGCGGCCTTTGTTACAGAGGTTCATACCTACAATGCGGCCCGGGAGGAGAAAAACGTTTTTGCCACCGGGGAGACCATCTATATGAGAATCTCTTACCGGGTGCTGAAGCCGATCCGCAATGCGGTATTTGGCATAGCCCTGTTCCGGGTGGATGGAATTCACTGTTACGGGACCAACACTAAGATCGATCAGATGCCTGCCTTTGACCTGACGCAGGATGGTACGGTGGAGCTGGAGCTGCGGAACATTGAATTGCTCCCCTGCGAATACCTGCTGGAGACAGCCATCCAGGATATTTACGATAATACGATGGATTATTATAAAGATGCACATCGTTTTGAGGTATACTCCCATATCGCGGATGTGGGCCTGTTTCGGATCCCGCATCAGTGGAGAGAATTGGGGGATCCGAAGTAAGAACCGGAGGAAGGGGAGGATGAGATGGAAGATAGTGGGCGGCAGGAGGAACTGCGGGAGCTGAAAGAGAGATTGTTTGGCGGACCGGATCATTACCGGGAGCACCCCTGGGAGTGGGAACAGGTGGAAACTACCATAGCTGAAACGGTGACAAATCCCTGTATTCATGAATACCATGAGCTGGGAGGCGGCCGTGGCAAGCGTTTCCTGAAAAAAGTGATCCGCAAGTTGATCCGTTTTTATGTGGTTCCCATGGTGGAGGAACAGAATAAAAGAAATGTAGAGCAGGCGGAGGCCATCAAGAAACTGGCCCATCTGATCTGTGAGAATCAGAGCAGCCTGCAGGCGGAAAACCGTCGCCTGCGCCGGGAACTGCAGTGGACCCGCTCCCGGCTTCCGGAGTATTCCCATACGCTGCAGCGGGAAAAATTGCGGGTGATCCAGATGCTGCCGGCTTTGGCGTTTGGGGACGGAATCGGCAACGACACGGTGGCCCTGAAGGGGGCTTTACAGGAAGCTGGTTATGAAACGGAAATTTATGCAGATTATATAGATGATCGGCTGCCGGCGGGAACCGCCAGGCCCATTGAAGAGTATCGGGAACAGCCGGACGACCTGGTGCTGTACCATCTGTCCACTGGCTCCGAGTGGAACTACCGGTTGGCGGAGCTTCGCTGCCGTAAGGGGGTCATCTATCACAATGTGACCCCGCCCCATTTCTTTGCGGGCACTCATCCGGAACCATGGAAGGACTGCTGTCAGGGAGTGGAGGCAGTGGCTTTTTTGGCGGACAAGGTGGATTTTGGACTGGCAGACTCGGATTTCAACCGGCAGGACTTAATCCGGGCCGGGTATCCGCAGCCGCTGGAGACCCTCCCTATTCTCATTGCCTTTGAAGATTTTGAGAAGGAGCCGGATCCGGCGGTGCTGAAGCGGTATCAGGGAGATGGTTATACCAATCTGATTTTTACTGGCCGGGTATTCCCTCACAAAAAGCAGGAGGATATTATCACCGCCTTTTACTATTATAAGAAGCATTACAATCCAAAGTCGCGTCTGTTTTTGGTGGGGGCTCATGGAGGCGGCGGGGACGCTTACTTTGCCCGCCTGCAGGAATATGTGAGGGCGCTGGAGCTGGAGGCGGATGTGATTTTTACCGGCCATACCCGTTTCCCGGAGATCCTGGCCTACTATCGGCTGGCCCATGTGTTTGTGTCCATGACAGAGCACGAGGGCTTCTGTATTCCGCTGGTGGAGGCTATGTATTTTGGTATCCCCATTGTAGCCTACGATTGCAGCGCGGTGGGGGAGACCTTGGGGGGCAGCGGGCTTTTGCTGTCGGATAAGTCTCCGGATCAAGTGGCGGAGGCCATCCACCGGTTGGTTTCGGATCCGGAGCTTCGAAAGCGGATTGTGGACGGGGAGAAGAAGCGGCTGCAGGATTTCTCACATGAAAAGATTAAAGCCCGGTTCCTGGATTTCCTGGAGCGGGTGCTCGAGGGAGATAAGACATGAAAAAGCTTGGATTTGTGGTTCCCTGGTACGGGGAAAATATTCCCGGCGGGGCAGAGATGGAGCTGCGGGGACTGACCTCTCATCTGCACCAGGCAGGTGTGGAGCTGGAAATCCTCACTACCTGCGTGAAGGAGTTTGCCAGCGATTGGAATATCAATTATTATAAGGCAGGAGTGGAGAACATCCAAGGGATTCCCGTGCGCCGGTTTCGGGTGCGCCTCCGGGATGCCCGGTGTTTTGACGCGGTGAACAAAAAGCTGATGAGTGGGCTGCCGGTGACGCCGGAGGAGGAGGAAACCTATATCCGGGAGTCGGTGAACAGTCCGGCGTTGTACGATTATATGCGGCAACACCAGGATGAGTATGCCCTGTTTATTTTTATCCCGTACATGTTTGGAACTACCTATTATGGCAGTCAGGTTTGCCCGGAAAAGTCGGTGCTGATCCCCTGCTTCCATGATGAGAGCTATTTCTATATGAATATCTATCGGGAGGCCTACTCCAAAATTCGGGGAATTATTTACCACGCACAGCCGGAGTACGATCTGACCAACCGGAATTATTCCATGGAGAAGGTGGAACAGGCGGTGCTGGGGGAAGGCGTGGATACGGAACTCACCTGTGACGGGGAGCGGGGAAGAACCGCGTATGCTCTGGATTCGCCTTATCTGCTGTATGCGGGCCGAAAGGACCGGGGGAAAAATGTACACACGCTGCTGAATTATTTTGCGGAGTACAAGAAACGTCAGGATTCGCCTCTGAAGCTGGTGCTCATTGGCGGTGGTGAAATTCAGATCCCGAAGTCAATACAGGAAGATGTGCGGGATCTGGGCTTCCTGAGCATCCAGGACAAGTATGATGTGGAGGCGGGAGCTCTGGCCCTCTGCCAGCCTTCCCGCAATGAAAGCTTTTCCCTGGTGATTATGGAGAGCTGGCTCTGTGGCCGGCCGGTGCTGGTCCATGGGGAGTGCCCGGTGACCCGCCATTTTGCAGTGGAGGCCTCTGGAGGCTTGTATTTTGGAAATTATTTTGAGTTTGAAGGGGCCGTGCGGTACCTGGAGCAACACCCGGCGACGGCGGATGCAATGGGCCAGTCCGGTCGGCAATTTGTACTGCAGAACTTTGCCTGGGACCACATTGTCCAGGTTTATATGGATTTTTTCAGGAAGCTGGCGGGGGAAGCTGCCGCTTCCGGTAAGGAGGAGGCATGAAAAAGACAGCGTTGATTATGGCAGGTGGAAAGGGAGAGCGGTTCTGGCCCAAGAGCCGGAAAAGCTGCCCGAAACAATTCCTGTCCATAACAGGCGATGGAAAAACCATGATTCAGCTGACGGTGGAGCGGATTTTGCCGATGGTTGACATGGAAGATATTTATGTGGCCACCAACCGGGATTACCGAGAGCTGGTGCGGGAGCAGCTGCCTCAGCTGCCGGAGGAAAACATCCTCTGCGAGCCGGTGGGACGGAATACGGCTCCCTGCATTGGACTGGGGGCTGCCCATATAGCCCGGAAATACCCGGATGCAGTGATGCTGGTCTTGGCCAGCGATCATTTGATTCAAAAGCCGGAGGTATTCCGACAGGACCTGGAGCGAGCTTGTCAGGTGGCGGAGGACGGGGAAAACCTGGTGACCCTGGGGATCCAGCCCACGTATCCGGAGACCGGATACGGCTATATCTGCCATGAAAAGGAGCCGGCATACCCGGAGGCCCATGCCTATCCGGTGGAGCGGTTTGTGGAAAAACCGGACCGGGAAACCGCGGAGAGGTATCTGGCTTCCGGCCATTATCTGTGGAACAGCGGCATGTTTATTTGGAAGGTTTCCACCATCCAGGCCAAAATGGCACAGTATATGCCGGAGGCTGCCAAGGGATTGAAAATCATTCAGGATGCCATCGGCACACCGGAGCAGGAGGCGGTTTTGGACCGGGAATTCCGGAATCTTCCCTCTGAGTCGGTGGATTACGGCATTATGGAAAAGGCCGACCACATTTATACGATTCCAGGAGATTTTGGCTGGGACGATGTGGGAAGCTGGCTGGCAGTGGAGCGGATCCGCCCGGCAGACAGCCAGGGCAATGTGCTGGAAGGCAATGTGGTGGCTGTGAATACGTCCCGCAGCACCATCCAGGGTGGCAAAAAGTTGATTGCTGCCGTAGGGCTGGAAAATATGATTGTGGTGGATACGGAGGACGCCATTCTGATTTGCTCCAAGAATCATGCGGGGGAAATCAAGAAGGTGTTAGAGGAGCTTCGCAACCGCGATTGTTTGGAATATTTGTAAGGAAATCAACGGCAAGCAGAAAACAGAAAAAGCAGGAGATGTGAAAATGAAAACAGCATTGATTACCGGCATTACCGGACAGGACGGTTCTTATCTGGCAGAGTTGCTTCTGGGAAAAGGGTACCGGGTTTATGGGCTTTTGAGACGGAAAAGCGTGATTGATTACGGCAATGTGGAGCATCTGAAGGATCAGCTGCACTTCATCTATGGGGACATGACGGATCTGGTTTCCCTGGTTCATGCCATGCAGGTATCCCAGGCAGATGAGGTGTATAACCTGGCGGCGCAGTCCTTTGTAGCGCCCAGCTGGGATCAGCCGGTGGCCACGGCGGAAATTAATGCCATTGGCGTGGCCAACCTGCTGGAGGCGGTGCGGATTGTGCGGCCGGAGGCTCGGTTCTATCAGGCATCCACCAGCGAGATGTTTGGAAAGGTGCAGGAGATTCCTCAGAGCGAGGCTACGCCGTTTTATCCTCGGAGTCCTTATGGGGTGGCCAAGCTGTATGGCCACTGGATTACCAAAAATTATCGGGAGAGCTATGGAATGTTTGCCTGCAGCGGCATTTTGTTCAACCATGAGAGTGAGCGCCGGGGTAAGGAGTTTGTGACCCGGAAAATTACCGATGCGGCAGTGCGGATTTCCATGGGACTACAGGAAGTGCTGGAGTTGGGGAATCTGGATTCCAAACGGGACTGGGGCCATTCGGCAGACTACGTGCGGGCCATGTGGCTGATGCTGCAGCAGGAGCAGCCGGATGATTATGTGGTGGCTACCCGGGAGACACGCACGGTGCGTGCCTTTACGGAGATTGCTTTCCAGAAGGTGGGAATCCAACTGGAATGGCAGGGAACCGGAGTGGAAGAGCAGGGAATCCGCAAAAGTGATGGCAAGGTGCTGGTGCGGGTGAATCCCCGGTTCTTCCGGCCGGCGGAGGTGGAATTGCTGGTGGGAAATCCGGAGAAAGCCGAACAAGTGCTGGGATGGAAGCGGGAGATTTCTTTTGAGCAGATGGTGGAGCGAATGGTACAGGCGGATCAGGAGCGGGTGCGCCTGGAAGCTTCCGGTGTGTGGTGTCAGGAATGACAGGGGAGAGCCATGAAAGCATTGATTACCGGTGGTTCCGGTTTTGTGGGAAAATATTTGCGAGAAGAACTGGAGGAGGCAGGCTGGACGGTATATATTACAGGCCTGGAGGAAGAAGGGGCTGAGGGGCTTCCGGAACATTTTTGCCACCTGAATATCCTGGAACAAGTGGCCATTGAAAACTTGCTGCGGCGGCTGCGGCCAGATGTGGTGTTTCATCTGGCGGCCCAGAGTTCCGTGGCGCTGTCCTGGAGAAATCCGGCCTTGACGGTGGATGTGAATGTCAAGGGCTCGGTGAACCTATTGGAGGCGATTCGACAGGCAGGGGAGCCCTGGCCCCAGACGGTTCTCATTGGCTCTGGAGAAGAGTATGGGCACATCCTTCCCCAGGAAACGCCGGTGACAGAGGAAAATCTGCTTCGGCCGGGCAATCTGTATGCTGCTACCAAGGCTGCTCAAAATCTGATCGGTAAAATTTATGCGCAGGCATACCGCTTACCGGTGGTTTTGGTCCGCCCCTTTAATCATATTGGGCCGGGGCAGCTGCCGGGGTTTGTGGCTGCGGATTTCTGCAAGCAGATTGCAGAGGCAGAAGCAGGGCTCCGGGAGCCGGTAATGCGGGTGGGCAATCTTACTGCCCGGCGGGACTTTACCGATGTGCGGGATGTGGTGCGGGCTTACCGGCTGCTGGCGGAAAAGGGCCGCCCGGGAGAGACCTACAATGTAGGCAGCGGCCATGCGGTGGAGATCCGGGAACTGCTGCGGTGCCTTCTTTCTCTGTCAAAGGGGGATATTCAGGCAGAGGTGGATCCGGCAAAATTCCGTCCGGTGGATGTGCCTGTGTTGGAGGCAGATATTCGAAAGCTGCAGACAGATACTGGTTGGATGCCAACGTTTTCGCTGGAGAAAACGTTGGAAGATACATTGAATTACTGGCGGGCACAGATACAGAATGGTGATAAGTGTTAAAATGACGAAAAAAGTTGAGAAATTACTTGTCCGGAATATACACTTGTGATATAGTTAGAACGGAACGCTGAAAATCGAGTTATCCAAGGGGGAATTCAGCGATTCCAAAAAATAAGGAAAGGGGAGTCGGTTTTTTTGAAGCGATTCAGGTTGAGAGTGTGTGCGGTTGTCTGTGCGGCTGTAACAGCCCTGAGCAGTGTGCCGGTGATGGCAGCTTCACTGCCGGATGAGACCTTGCCGGTAGTGGAGAGCAGCGAAGTCGCACCAGAAGAGACGCTTTCCACGTCGGAGGAGAGCAGCCAGGCTGCCTCTGAAAGCTCTGTGGTGGAGGAAAGTGCGGCGGAAGAGACTACCGTGGCAGAGGAATCCTCTATGCCAGAGGGAACCACGGTGGCAGAGGAGAATATCGCGGCAGAGGAAACTGCCGAAAATACGGAAGAAACGCAGGAATCTGCGGAGGCCTTGGCAGTGGAGGCACCCAGTGACCGCCGTACATATCTGGAGGGGTTTGTGACCCGGCTGTATGAGAAGTGTCTGGGGCGTACTGCGAGGCCGGACGAGGTGGCTGCTTGGGTACAGCGCTTGGAGGCGGGAACGGCTAACGGCGCCGATACAGCTTATGGATTTATTTTCAGCGCAGAATACAAACGGAAACAGACCGATGATGCTTCTTATGTTGCAATGCTGTACCGTACAATCCTGGGAAGAGAAATTCAAAGCGGAGAAGCGCAGACCTGGCTGGCCTACCTGGAGAGAGGCGCCAGCCGTGAATGGGTATTTGAGGGCTTTGTAAATTCCGCAGAGTTTACACGGATTTGTGCCCAGTACCAGGTAAACAAAGGGGAATACCATTCCAACGATGTGCAGGACCGCAATCTGGATGTGACCAGTTTTGTGATCCGGCTATATGAAACCTGCCTGGGCCGCCGGCCTTATCCTTATGAGCAGGGCCTGAAGGACTGGGTTGGCTGGCTTCTGGATGGAAGCATGACCGGCTGCGATGTGGCTTGGGGCTTCCTGGACAGTGCGGAGGTAAACCGCAAAAATCTCAGTGAGAGAGAATATATCGCGCTGCTCTACCGGGCGCTGATGGGCAGAGAGCCAGATCAGGGGATGGATACCTGGCTGGCAGAATTTGATAAAGGTGTGTCCAAGCGGTATGTAGTGCGTGGATTTCTGTATTCCAATGAGTTCCATCGAATCTGCAGCCAGTACGGAATTACCCAGGGAGAGTTCGCTCTTGCGGAGGCCCGCGATCTTTATCCGGACATCAGCAGCTTTGTGAAAGAATTTTATCAGGTGTGCCTGGGAAGAGAGGCCAGAGGCGAGGAACTGAATGATTGGGTAAGCCGCCTGGCATCCAAATCTTCCTCCGGTCTGGATATTGCGTCCGGGTTTTTCTTCTCCAATGAGTATACCCGTAAAAACCGGAGCAATTATGACTTTGTGGCGGATGCATACCGTGCGCTGCTGGGGCGTACCGGCACAGAGAGCGAACGGAATGATTGGGTACAGCGTTTGAACAATGGCTGGAGCCGGGAGACCGTGATTGCCACCATGACAGAGAGCCGGGAGTACCGGGCAAAATGTGAGGCCATCGGAGTGGCGTATCTGAAAAACGGCTGGATGACGGTTGGCGGGAAAAGTTACTATGTGCAGAATGATACCATGCTCAGTGGTTGGCAGACCATTGATGGAACCCGCTATTATTTTGATCCATCGGATGGAAATGCGCGTGCCACCGGCTGGACCTATGCGGATGGCCTGAAGTATTACTTCAACAGCGATGGAACGCTGTGCACGAATCTGGAAGGCATTATCGGCAAGCAGTCCTCCTACCAGATTAAGGTCAACCGGCAGTGCAACACGGTGACGGTTTACGCGAAGGATGGAAATAATGGATACATCATTCCGGTCAAGTCCTTTATCTGCTCCACCGGAGCCAACGGTGCAACACCGCTGGGAACTTACACTACTCCCAACAAGTATCGCTGGCATGAGCTGATGGGGGAGGTGTATGGCCAGTGGTGTACCCGGATTGTGGGCGGTGTGCTGTTCCATTCCGTATATTACCATGACTATACCAATTCAACGCTGTACACTAACGCCTACAATCAGCTGGGAAGCTCGGTTTCGCACGGCTGTGTGCGCCTGACAGCGGGAGATGCCAAGTGGATTTATGACAACTGCGCACTGGGAACTACGGTGATTGTGTATGAGAGCTCGGTGGCCGGCCCCTATGGGAAGCCCAGCGCCTACACGTTGCCGTCCTGGCATACCTGGGATCCCACCGATCCTACAGCCTATTCCCGGTGCCAGGCCAGAGGATGCCATTGATGAAAGGGAGCAAAAGGGGCAGGAGCGATCCTGTCCCTTTTTGTTGCCAAGGAAGGCCTTTTCGTGTATAATGATAAAAGTTGCGGAAAAGTAGTTTGTGTTGTTGCCGGCAGGGCAAAAATATAGGGAGAGGGCATGAAGATTGCATTTGAATCGCAGCTCCTGATGGAGGCGGAAAAAACGGGCATCGGTTGGGTGGCAGATGGCATTTTACGGCAGCTGCGCCGGCAGAGGCCAGAGGACACCATGCAGCTGAACTATTTTAAGCTGCGGAACCGCTCTGCGGGCCGCCCGGCTTCCATGGAAGAATATGTGCAGCTGGGATTTCAGGATGTATCTGCCCGGTTTAGCTTCAGCCTGTATCGGATGATATGGAATGTGCTGCCGCTTCCCTATTCCTGGTTCTTTGGAAAAGACACAGATGTGACGGTGTTTTTCAATTACTATATACCGCCGGGCGTGAAGGGGAAAAAGATTACCATCTTTCACGATATGGCCTACAAACGGTTCCCGGAGACGGTACGGGCCAGAACCAAGATGATGCTGGATTCCAACATGGAACAGGCCTGCCGCAGGGCGGATGCCATTTTGACAGTGTCGGAATTTTCCAAGAGAGAGATCCTGGAGTATCTTCCGGTGTCCCCGGAAAAAATTACGGTAATGCCTTTGGGTATTCGCTCAGAGCGATTCCATACCGGCTATACGGAAGAGCAGATCGGAGCAGCCAGAGAAAAATACCGGCTTCCCAAGGAGTATCTTTTGTATTTGGGGACTTTGGAGCCCCGGAAGAATATTGAGAGGCTGGTGGAGGCTTACGGTGTCCTGCGCCAGAGAAACGCAGATGTGCCCCCGCTGATCCTGGCTGGCCGTAAAGGGTGGATGTACGATACCATCTTTGCCAAGATCCAGGAGTTGGGACTGGAACAATATGTCTGGTCCACCGGCTACGTAGAGAATGAGGCGGTTCCGTTGCTTATTGCCGGCGCCGTGGCGTTTCTCTTCCCTTCCATTTACGAGGGCTTTGGCATGCCGCCGCTGGAGGCCATGGCCTGCGGCACCCCGGTGCTGACAGCTAATGTCAGTTCTATGCCGGAGGTGGCGGGAGACAGCGCTGTTTTGGTGGACCCGTTTTCCGTGGAGAGCATTGCCGAAGGGATGGAACGCCTGGTGGAGAAACCGGACTTGCGTCGGGAACTGTCCGAAAGGGGAATACGGCGGGCTTCCCAGTTTACCTGGGAGCGCTCTGCTGGAATTGTCTCAGAGGTCATGCAAAGGCTGGTTCAAGATGGAAAATAACAAAAAAATAAAGGTGCTTCAGGTGAATAAGCTGTATGCTCCGGTCAACGGCGGAATTGAGCGGGTTGCCCAGCAGCTGGCAGAAGGCCTGCGGGATCGGACAGATACCAAAGTACTGGTCTGCCAGCAAAAAGGAAAGGGAAAAACCGAATGGCTGAATGGCGTGGAAGTACACAGGGCCTCCAGTCTGGGAACATTCTTTTCCATGCCGGTATCGTTTGCTTTTTTGCGGGAGTTTCGCCGGCTTTCCCGGGATCGGGATGTGGTGCAGATGCATCTTCCGTTCCCCCTGGGGGATTTGGCCTGTCTTCTGTCCGGCTATCGTGGCTCGGTGGTGCTTTGGTGGCACAGTGATATTGTGCGTCAGAAAAAGCTGATGCGTCTCTATAAACCGTTGATGCAGTGGATGCTGCAGCGGGCGGATGTGATTATCGCGGCAACCCAGGGACATATAGACCACTCCCCCTATCTGCGGCCGTTTGCGGCCAAGTGCGTGGTGATTCCCTTTGGGGTTTCCAGGGTAGAAGAGCCGCTGCCGTTTCGGAATCAGTTGCCGGTGCGTTTTTTGTTTCTGGGACGTCTGGTCTCCTATAAGGGATGCGATGTGCTTCTGCAGGCCTTCCACAAGGTTGAACAGGCGGAGCTGACGCTGGTGGGGGATGGTGTCCTGCGGGAGGAGCTGGAGGCACAGGCCCAGCAGCTGCATATAGAAGATCGCGTCCGGTTTTTGCACGGCCTTTCGGACTCCCAGGTGCAGGAGCAGCTGCAGCAGTGTGATGTGCTGGTATTGCCTTCTGTGACCCAGGCAGAAGCTTTTGGCTTGGTACAGATTGAGGCAATGGCATGGGGAAAGCCTGTGATCAATACGCGCCTTCCCAGCGGCGTCCCTTACGTCAGCCTGGACCGGGTTACCGGTCTTACCGTAGAACCGCGGAATGTGGATGCTTTGGCACAGGCTATGCGGGAAATGGTGGAAAAGCCGGAGCTTCGAAAACAGTGGGGGGAAAATGCCCGGAAGCGGGTGGAGGAAAATTACCTGGAAAGCATCATGCTGGATCAGGTTTACCAGATTTATCAAAACGAAAAGAAAAGGAAGGGGTAGCCCATGCGTCAACAAGAGAAAAAGAAACCTGTGTTGGTGGTGATGGCAGCCGGAATCGGCAGCCGGTATGGCGGAGGGATCAAACAGCTGGCTTCTGTGGGGCCTTCCGGCGAGCTGGTTATTGACTATTCCGTGTACGATGCCCGAGAGGCCGGATTTGAGACGGTAATTTTCATTATTCGCCGGGATATTGAGAGAGATTTCCGGGAGAAGATCGGGGACCGTTTGGAAAAGTCTATGGAGGTGCGTTATGTATTCCAGGATCCGGATGATCTTCCGGTTGGGTTTACTCGGCCAGCCGGCCGAACAAAGCCCTGGGGCACCGGTCAGGCGGTACTGGCCTGCCGGCATATTCTGGATGCGCCTTTTGCTGTCATCAATGCGGATGACTATTACGGAAAAGAGGCCTTCCAGAAGATCTATCAGTTCCTGGAAAGTATGCCGCCCCAACAGGAGGAGCATTTTACTTTTGGAATGGCGGGCTTTATTTTGGGGAATACCCTCAGCGACTATGGGACCGTTACCCGTGGTATCTGCCTGACGGATGCGGAGGGAAAGCTGACAGGCATTGAGGAGACCAAGGAGATTCGCCGGGAGGAAGACGGTGCGGTTCGGGGAACCTACCAGGGGCGGAAAAAGGAGCTCAATGACAGGGGCCCGGTGTCCATGAATTTTTGGGGCTTTCCTCCGGAATTCCTTCCCCGGCTGGAGCGGGGCTTTGCAGAATTCCTGGGCCAGCTTCAGGATGCAGACAAGGAAGAATACCTGCTGCCGATTCTGGTAGATCAAATGCTGGCCAGAGGAGAGGCGGAGGTTCATGTTCTGCCTACGGAAGACTCCTGGTTTGGCATGACATACCAGGAGGATCGGGAACTGGTGGCAAACCGCCTGGCGGAGATGGTGCGGGAGGGGGCATACCCCACACCGTTGTTTGGCGAATAGATGGGGAACAAAAAGCAGGTTGGCAAGAAAAACGAGCATAAAGAAGAAAGAGGGGGTTAAACGAATGAAGAGAAAGGTTGTCATGTATCTGTTGACAGCCTCCATGGTACTGCAGAGCCTGGGGGCGGCTCAGCCGGTATTGGCAGAGGAGACCGCTTCCGGGGGAACGCTGGTGGAGAGCGGAGAGGAAAGCCTGGAGGAAAGCCCGGAAACAGAAGAAGCGCTGGCGGAGTCTGAGGCAGAAGTCACGGAGGAAAGCCAGGATGTGGTTTTTTCGTGGGGAGACGGAACGCTGGGCAATACGCCGGCTGCTATTCTGGGCGGTGGCCGGCTGGCGGAGACAGCGGACGGCGGTGTATATTTTTCGGAGAAGGATTCGGGTGCACTCCAGTATCAGGACAGCCAGGGAAATGTACGTACCGTAGCTTCCCAGGAGGGCACCAGCTTGAATGTATTTGCGGATGCTGTCTACTATGTAGTTGACAGTGAAGTGCGGATGCTTCAGCTGTCCACAGGACAGATTTCTACCCTGTTATCCTGGAATGAGGCGATTGATCAGCTCTATGTGGTAGATGAATCCGGCCTTTATTTTCTGGCCGGCGGCAGCCTGTATGGCGGCACTTTGGGAGCAGAGGTAAGCTGTATCCGGGAGGATGGCTCCATTGCGGGCTTTGTGCCTACCCGGGAGGGAATGCTGTATGCCAAGGGAAGCGCGCTGCATTGGGATATTTGGGCTGGAGAGACACTGGTTGCCTCGAACGTCTCCCACTGGGATTGCGAGGACGGTTATCTGGTTCTTTCTATAGAAGGGGAAGACTATCAAAAATCTCTTTCGGAGCTTTTCAGCGGTGCCCGCAGTGCTTCTCAGCTGGAAACTTACCAGATGGGCGAGACCCATTCGGTGGATGAGCTTTTGAATCATGATGAGGAGTGTGAGGTCTGTGCGGCCAACGGCGACCTGGTGGCGGAAGGGCTGATGGAAGTGGAGGAGGAGCCGGAGCCCCTGGAGGCTACATCGGATGTATCCGCCTATGCGTCCCTGAGCACAGGAATCCAAAATATTGTCAAACGGGCAGAGCAGCAGTATCAGATTCAGTGGACACCGCTGGAGGATATTGCAGGCTGGCGGGAACAGTATACCTTTGAGGCGGGAACTGTTTACCAGGGGATTCCGTATGGGCAGCCGATTTACGGACAATTTGTACCCTTTGAATCGGACAACAGCACGCCTTCCGTAGAATCCCTGCAGGAGTTCCTGGATGCTGTCCGTGATCCGGACAGCCTGATGTATACCAAAGTTTCCACTTACACCGGAATTGCGCCCTACTATTCCTCCGACTGCAGTTCCTTCGTCTCCTACGCCTGGGGACTGTATCGGCATACCACATCCAGCTTGCCGGGGGAATGCACCAAGGTCAGCAATCAGAGCATCTACAGCGTCCAGGTGGGAGATATTTTCAATAAAGCAGGCAGCCATACGGTATTGGTGGCGGACATTGGCTATGCCAGCGATGGAACCATTGAGTACATTGACATCTTGCAGCAGACGCCTCCCAAGGTAAAGTTGACCCGATATGGAGTTGGTGGGGAGGAAACCCTGGCCACGCTCCATGAGACCTATCTGGGTTCCGGATACACGCTGTATCGTTTCAACGGCAGAAATTCCGTGACTTATACCCATAGCTGTGCCTCCCCGGTGGAGGGAGATACCTGCAGCCAGTGTGCCAGCCAGCTCTTTTTTGCAGAAAACGATGTCTGGATTCAGGAGGGGGAGAGCATTCGTCTTTCCCTGACCAACACGACGGGGCAGAGTGTAACATGGAAGAGTATGGATACCACAGTGGCTACTGTGGACAGAAATGGCACGGTGACAGGACTAAACGGCAGTGTTGAGGACGCCTATGGCCATACGGTGAATGTGGTCATCCAGGCATCTGCCGGAGGAAAAACGGCAGTGTGCACCGTGCATGTGACACGGGAAGAGGTAGACAACACGGTGGAGGGGTTTGTAAAACGGCTGTACCGCCTGGTGCTGGGACGTGTGCCGAGGAACGATGAGGTGGAATTCTGGGCGGATATTCTCAAAAACCATGAGATGTCTGGAACCGAAGTGGCAGCCGGGTTTGTCTTCAGCGCGGAGTATCAGAGAAAGAATGTCAGCAATTATCAGTATGTCTACACCATGTATCAGACGATGATGGGACGGGATCCACGTGATGACGAGGTGGCATTCTGGCAAAACTATCTGGATGCTGGATTTACACGGAATTTTGTCTATGAAGGTTTTGCCAATTCCACAGAATTCGGCCGGATTTGCGGGAATTATGGAATTGTGCAGGGCAGCTACAGCGAGCGGAGCTATGTGGACAATCATGAGCAGGTCACCTTCTTTGTGGCCAGGCTGTATCAGACCTGCCTGGGAAGAAATCCCCGGACCGATGAGGTGGAGGATTGGGTAAGGCGCCTGGTGGAAGGCAGCTTTGGCGGCAGGGAGGTGGCTTATGGCTTTTTCTTCAGCGCAGAATTTCAGCGTCAGAACCATAGCAACACACAGTACGTGCGCCTGTTGTATCAGGCATTTATGGACCGTGTCCCTACCAATGCAGAGGCGCAGGATTGGGTTGACCGGCTGAATAATGGAGCCAGCCGTACGTTTGTATTTGACGGTTTTGCGTATTCGGCGGAGTTCAGGCGCATTTGCAATGCATATGGGATTGAGGTATGATCCGTATACGTGTGGAGAGACTCGGGTCTCTCCACACGTTTGTAGTGTGCCTAGCGGCGCACGTTCTAAAGATGCTGGTTTGCAGAGAAATTGAGTAGAAAAATGGAGGCAGCATGCAGTTGAGAGCAGCTGCAAGGCAGACGGACAATAAAATATGAAGATCGGAAGGATAATGGCCTACACATTGGCCGGAATTTTGTTTGTTGGGTATGTGGGAATTTTATGGTGGGCAAGAACTCCGGATGTTTCCGATGTTTACCGGATGTATTATATAGATCATGAACTTCAGGAATGGCCGGGGGAGGATGGCATTTCGTTTATTTCTGGAGAATGGGAGTATCTGGGCGTAACGAATGGAGAAGAGGAAAAGGCATCAAAACGGATGGGACGAGGATGGTCTCACCGGGAGGCAGAGGGCCGGTGGACAGACGGAAATCAGGTACGAATGTGGTATAGGATTCCAGAGGGAGAGCAAAGTTCATCCTTCCAGTTGGCGTGTGACATTGTGGCTTGTATTACGCCGGAACCGGTGTTAGTCTATGCAGGGGATATTTTGATGGGGGAGATTTCTCCTTCCCAGTCTGGAACAGTGCTTTTTTCAGTTCCGGCTAACTGTACAGATGAAAACGGAGTGTTGGAAATTGTTTTATATATACAGCAAACTGTAGTGCCGACGGGAGGAAATGATAACCGGGAATTGGGTGTAATGATTTCCAAAATTAAAATGGAAAAGGATGGAATGGAATATGACAAGTGAAAAGTGGACCGGACGAGAATGGGGAAGGTTGATGCTCTGGTCTTTGGTGCTGGTCCTCTTGTCCCGTATAATTCTATTTGCCATCTATGAGACATATGTCTGGACTCAGAGGCAAAATACGGGATTTTGGGATTCTCTGAACACTTGGGATGCAGGGTGGTATCTCAACATTATCCAGAATGGCTATGGGACCTCTCCCATGCCGGATGGAACGGCCACATGGGCGTTCTTCCCGTTGCTGCCTGCCATTGTGCGCTTTTTCTGGCAATTGCTGGGAGGAGATCTGAATACCGTTGCGGGAATTGTCATGTCCGGGCTGTCGGTTTTGATGCTGGCAATCGTTTACCGCTATCTGCTGGTAACCGGCCGCAGCCGGGGGGAGGCACTGGGAATTCAGATTTTTTTTGCATTGGGTTTATATAGCTTTTATTTTGCTCTGCTCTATACGGAAACCTTATATTTGCTGCTGCTGGTGGCCACCCTCTATTTTTTACGCACCCGAAAATATCTTTGGATGGGGGTGGCGGGAGCCCTTTTAAGCGCCACTCGGAATACAGGGATTATGGTGGTTTTTGCTATAGCCGTGCAGGTACTGGAGGATTACTGCAGGCAGGAAAAAACAGGCAAGAGCGTCAAGGATTTTCTGAAAAGTGTTTTTTCAGACTGGAAGCTGGTGCTGGGTACCTGCCTGATCCCCCTGGGAATGTTTTCCTATATCGTTTATCTGGGCATAAAACTGGGCGATCCCCTGGCTTTTCTCCATGTGCAGGTGGCCTGGGGCACGGGCAGCGGGAATCCGTTCAAAACGATATGGGATGGCCTGCAGTCCGGCAATTTAATCTTTTTCTGCCTGGCTTGCTGTGCCATTGTGGGCCTGATCCTGCTCCTTTATCTGGTTAAGGAGAAACGGTGGTCAGAAGTTTGCTTGGCAGTGATTTTTTGGGTGATCCCTCTGAGCGTCCGCCTATACTCCATTCCGCGCTATCTGATTGGCGGAGGGGTGTTTGTCTTTGCGTCAGGGGATTTCCTGGCCAAGAGAAGGAGCCGGGTCCTCTGTGCGGGTGTCCTGGTGTTGTCCATTCTCATTAATCTGTGGCTGGTGTGGAAATGGTTCAGCGGATCCAATTGGCTGATTTGACCGAGAAGTAGGAAGGCGGAAAATACGGATGGAAGACAAGGAAAAGAGATTATTGTCCGTAGTGGTATCGGTATACAATGAGGAACTGGTATTGGAGGATTTCCTGGCGGAGACTCAGGCAGTGCTGGAGACGATTCCATGGGAATATGAATTGATCTTTGTCAATGATGGCAGCCAGGATACCAGCCTGATGCTATTGGAACAGTTTGTCAAAAGAAATTCCCATATCCGTCTGATTAACTTTTCCAGAAATTTTGGCCATGAGGCAGCCATGATTGCCGGCATTGATTATAGTCGGGGCGACGGGGTGATCTGTATGGATGCGGATTTGCAGCACCCGCCTGCCTGTATTCCGGAAATTGTGCAGAAATTTGAGGAAGGGTATGGAGTGGTCAATCTGGTCCGTACCCAAAATAAGGATGCAGGATTTTTTAAAAATGTAACATCCACCGCTTTCTATAAGGTGCTTAATCTGCTGTCCCCAGTGCACTTTGAGGAGAATGCCTCAGATTTTCTGGCTTTTTCCAGAGCGGCGGCCAATGTGCTGCGGCAGGCCTATCGGGAACGGGTGCGGTTCCTTCGGGGCTATGTCCAAAGCCTTGGTTTCCCGAAAACAACGCTTTATTATGAGGCCAGGGAGAGACAGGCGGGAAAGAGCAAATACAATATCGGGAAACTGGTGAAATTTTCCGTGAATTCTTTGCTGTGTTTTTCCGACATGCCGCTGAAGCTGGGAATCTACTCTGGCTGTTTTATGGCCCTGGTGGGGCTGGTGGTAATGATTTACACGATCTATTCCAAGCTAGCGCATGGGACTCCCAGCGGGTACGCAACCATTGTGGTGCTGCTTTGCTTTATGTTCTCGCTCCTGATGGTCATTGTAGGGATTATCGGCGAGTATGTGGCCATTCTGTTTGCGGAAGTCAAAGGACGTCCGATTTATATTGTGGAGCGGGTAGAGGGATTGGAAACGGATCCCCGGGCCACACCAAAAGAAAAATCCGGCCCGACATCGGAGAACGCATCCTTAGATGGCCGGCAGGAAGGGAAGCTCCCTGGTTGACGGTTGGGGGAATATATTGGAAAAATGGAGTGCCCTCCCCGTAGTTCAGAATATAGTAACCACGGCCTGCTTCCAGTTCACCGGCATCCCGGACAATGGAAAATGCGGCATCGTGGTATACAGTGGTGATGCTGAGTAAAAGGGTATTTTCCTGAATGGTGGGGTCCGGGTCCTGCAAAAGAATCTGTGTGTCCGGTTCCCATTGGGAAAATGCGCAGGTCTGAAAGAGTTCCTGATAGGCCAGGTAATGCTCGTAACGTTCCTGGTAATACTGGGAAAAATATTGGTTGCTGACGGAAACCGCCGTGGAAAGGCCAGTGCAGAGCAGTGTAAACAGGAGTAAAAAAGAAATTTGCAGTTTGCGCCGTGAAATGGCCTGATAAATCTTTGTCACAAGCATGGCGGCAATGCCTCCCAGAAAGAAATAGGCGTAATAGCTGGGAACATAGGCATACGTGCCGTTTGCCACCCAATCCATATACTTAGGCGAGAAAGCGTGAAGCAGGCAGGATAGGACAGCGCTGACAGCCGGGGTAAAGACCAGCACTTTGGAAAAGGTAATTTTGGGCATTCGGTACAGCTGCAGTGCCAGGAATAGGCTACCGGCAGCCGGCAATAGAACATTTTTCCAGTTCAGATACGCCATGGGATCCGGTACGGTCCCAAAGGTTAATCCGGGCAGCATTCCCAGCATAAAAGTAATCAGTACCCGCAGGCTCTGGAGCGGATGGCTGAAATCGCTGCTGATCCCATTGTAGGTTCCTCCTCCGCAGGATGCACGGAACAGGAAATAGCTGCCCAGGAATACAAGGCCGCCCAACACATGGAAGCGGAGCGTCCAGAGGGAATGGATTGTCCGCCGGAACAGGTTCTTCTCCTCCCGGGCAAAAAAGAGGATGAAAAAGCAGGGAATATAGAAAAGGACAAAGTTTTCCTGGAAGAAGGAGGCAATCCCGTTGCAGAGGGCACTGAGCAGCACCGCCTGGTAGCCTTTTTTCTTTTGGGTGTAATCCAACAGCCAATGGAAGGAAAGCATGACCAAAATAAAAGGGACATGCAGATAGGCATACGTGACCACCAGATTATGCTGGTTGCTGATCTGCAGAAACAGGATGAGCATGGTGGTGCACAGAAACGCAAAGGAGTGGCTGGCATGCACATAGAGCAGGCGGAAAAACACCAGAAAATCCAGCGCAACCAATACACAGAGATAGATTTTATACACCTCTGGTCCTAGAAACATGGGGCCGCCCCAAAACCAGCAGAGAACGTAGAATGTAATGCGTCCCGTTTCGTGGCTGATATGATTCAGCCACGAAAGGAAATCTCCCTTCTGGACGATATAGTATAATTCCCATTCCTCTTCAACTGCGAATATGACATGTGAGGTAAGACAAAAAAAGCAGGCCAACAGAAATAAAAAACCTGTTCCGTACCAAATAAAGTCCCTTCGCTCTGCCAGCTGATTCATTGTCTAACCTCGCTTTTTTGTTTTGGATGAAAGGGCAGAAGTGCTGCCGCCTCACGGCGAGGACACCAGCACCGTCCCGCTCCCCCGCAGATACAGCGTGTCTCCCTGGGGCGGAATCAACAGATGCGTCCCGGCTTCCAGCTTCTCCCCTTCTGCCGGAACAGCCTCTCCCGCCGTCCCCTTCTCCGTCAGCACTACAGCCCCCTCCAGCACAGAAAGGCAGAGGAAAGGCCGGTCCTGGGGCAGCCGGTATGCCTCGCCCTTCAGCGCCAGCTTCTCCACCTGATAATAGGGGGTGTGGATCAGCGGTTGTGCGCAGCTGCCTGCCGGAGCAGCGGGGGTTGGTTCCGGCTCCCGGGCCGGGTAGGTGATCACGTCCAGGCTCTTTTCCACATGCAACTGCCGAGGCTTTCCATCCTTGTCCAGCCGCCCATAATCGTACAGCCGGTAGGTGATGTCGCTGTTCTGCTGGATCTCCAGCAGGCGGATGCCCCCCTTGATGGAATGGATACAGCCGGCGTCAATCTGGAAGAAATCGCCGGGTTTCACCAGAACCTGCCGGAGAAAATCCTGCCAGCGGCCCTCCCGGATCATCTCCTCCGCCTCCTGGCGGCTGCGGGCATTGTGTCCCATGATCAGGCTGGCGCCCTCCCGGGCCCCCAGAATGTACCAGCACTCATTTTTTCCGGAGGCGCCGTTTTCGTGGGCGCAGGCGTAAGCGTTATCCGGATGCACCTGAATGCTCAGGTCTGCCTCCGCCGTGATTTCCTTGATCAAAAGGGGGAAGCGTTTCCCCTGCATATTGCCAAAGTATTCCCGGTGGTTATCCCAGAGCCAGCGGAGGGTCTTTCCCTTCCAGGCTCCGTTTAAAATTTCGGAATCTCCGTGCTCGTGGGCGGCAATCACCCACAGCTCCCGCCCCCATATAGGGGTCTTTTCCACGGGCCGAAGCTTCAAATAGTGTTCCATATCCGTGTTAACCTTCCTGTCTGGCCCCATAGCCCAGCCGCAGGCAGCCCAGGATTCCCTGGCGCCCGCCGCAGGCCGGCGGCACAATAAATGTATCCAGATTTTCCAGCTCCTTTGCCTGCAGGTAGCCGCCCAGCAGCTCCTTTACCCGCTGGCGGATCAGCGGGAACAGCTGCGGCTGGTTCATGACCCCGCCGCCCAGAATCATCCGCTGGGGGGACAGGGTAAAAATATAGCCGGTCAGCGCCTGCCCCAGATAGTCGGCCTCCCAGATCCAGGCCGGGTGGTCCGGCGGAAGCGCTGCCGCCGGTTTTCCCCACCGGTCTTCCAGCGCAGGGCCGCTGGCCAGCCCTTCCAGGCAGGAGGGGTGGTAGGGGCAGTGGCCGGTATAGGGATCCTCCGGGCGTTTCTGTACCAAAACGTGGCCGGCCTCCGGGTGCAGCAGGCCGTGGACCAGCTGGCCGCCGGAGAGAATGCCGGCGCCAATGCCGGTTCCCACGGTCAGATACAGGCAGTCGGTGAGGCCTTTGGCTGCGCCAAAAAATAACTCCCCCAGCATGGAAGCATTGACATCCGTGTCAAAGCCCACCGGAATCGTGAGCGCCTCCTGAAAATAGGGGACAATCCGGCAGTTCTGCCAGTCCCGCTTGGGGGTGGAGGTGATGGAACCGTAAGAGGGAGAATCTTTGCGCAGATCCACCGGCCCAAAACAGCCGATCCCCAGAGCCTCTATGCCTTGTTCCTGAAAGAAGGCCAGGATCTGCGGCAGTGTGGTTTCCGGTGTCTCCGTGGGAAACTGGCGCTCTGCGGTTACCCGGCCGTATTCATCCCCGGCGGCGCAGACCATCTTGGTGCCGCCGGCTTCCAGTGCTCCAATTTTCATGTTGCCTCCTTTTCCCCCTGGGATGGGAGGGGCGTTTTTTCTTTTTCCCGGGCGCCGGGAGGGAAGATCAGCCGGACCTTTTCAATCCGGTTGCGGTATACCTTCTCGGCGATCAGCCGGTACCCCTCTGTGTCGGTGGCTTCCTCCCCTTTTTGCGGGAAGTGGCCCAGAAGGCCCAGCAGATAACCGCCGATGGAATCGTAGTCTTCATTTTCCAGATGTATGCCAATTTCATCGTTCAGATTGTCCAGCCGGAAGGAACCTTCCACCAGATATTCCCCATCCTGAATCTTTTGCAGGTGTTCCAGCTCCTCCTGGTCAAATTCATCCCGGATGTCCCCCACAATCTCCTCCACCATATCCTCCATGGTGATCAGCCCGGCCATGTAGCCGTACTCATCCAACACAATGGCCATGGTCACCGAGGCCTGGCGCATCTCGTGGAACAGCTGATACGTATTTTTGAATTCGTGGGTGAAATAGGCTTCCCGCAGATAGTCCTTTATCCGGAAGGGGCTTCCGGTCTGGTGCAGAAGCAGATCCTTCATATTCAAAATACCAACAATGTTGTCCGGATCCTCCTCATAGATGGGAATGCGGGTGAAGCGTTCCCGCTGGAATACCTCCAAAACCTCCTGGTAGGAGGCTTCCAGGCCCAGGCAGACCACGCTGACCCGCGGTACCATCACATCTTTGGCCTGGGATTCCCCCAGATCAAAGACGTTGTTGATCATATCCTTCTCCTCAGACTCCAGGACGCCCTCCTCATGGCTTTCCTCCACCAGGGAGCGCAGTTGATCCTCCGTGACCGAATCCGGTTTTTGGGAAAGGTCTACCCGCAGAAGCCACAGGTGCAGCCGTGCCAGGCACTGCAGGCAGAAGATCAGGGGAGTCAGCAAACGTATGAGCAGGTGGATGGCCCGGATATTCCGGAGTACCAGCCGCTCAGCCTGCACAGAGGCCATGGCCTTGGGCGAAAGCTCCCCGAAAACCAAAATCAGGACAATCAAAACCGCGACAGCGGCAGCCATCGCCCAGCCTCCCATACCGGCGGCAAGCACCGTGGTCAGGGCAGCTGCGCAGAGATTCGCAATGGTATCGCCAATAAAGATGGCGGAGAGCATTTTGTCTGCATCCTCCAGCGTCTGCAGGGCCAAGGCAGCCCGGGTGTTTCCCTCCTCTGCCAGCGCCCGCAGGCGATGGCGGCTTACGGTGGTCAGCGCCGTCTCGGAGGCGGAAAAGAAAGAGGAAAGAATGATCAAAAACAGGATTATCAGCAGCAGTATGCCGTCACTTGGATCCAAAACAGTATCACTCCTGTCGGATAATTGGCCTTTTTCCGGCCCTTGCAATCTGAAGAAATTCTACAATAAGGCAGGACTATTGTCAAGTTCCGGCCACATATATTAATGGAAGGAAATACTGCTTGGGTGCGCCCCAGGCGGGAGGAGGACAATATGAAGGTGAAGGTATATGGGCTGGGAATTCTGGTCAGCGGATTGGTCACGGGAATCCTTTTGCTTCTGTTAAGCTGGGGGCTGTATCAGTTCCGCTGGAGCAATTCGGTTTTGCAGATGGGCGTGTGGGCGGTGTACGGCCTTTCCTCCCTGGCGGGCGGCTTCCTGGTGGGAAAAAAGCTGCGCAGCCGCCGTTTCCTCTGGGGGATGCTGATGGGTCTGGTGTACTTTCTGATCCTGTTTGTGATCTCCGGCGCCACCACCGGCGGATGGAGCGGAAATCTGGCGGAGATGGCGGCAGCCTGCGGGATTTGCCTGGCGGGAGGTATGCTGGGCGGTATGCTTTCCTGAAAAATTTTGGCGAACCACTTGCAAAAGATGCTTTTCTCCGCTATACTACGTTTATGTACACTTTGCTGAAGAAATGTGGAAATGCCAAAAGGGGGCGTCTGGAGACGGTCCACGGGATCATTGAGACGCCTGTATTTATGAATGTGGGAACGGCCGCCGCCATCAAGGGCGGCGTTTCTGCGCAGGACCTGCGGATGATTGGAACCCAGGTGGAGCTGTCCAATACCTATCACCTTCATGTCCGTCCGGGGGATGAGGTGATTTGGAAGCTGGGGGGCCTGCACAAGTTTATGGCCTGGGACAGGCCCATCCTTACGGATTCCGGGGGCTTTCAGGTGTTTTCCCTCACCGGCCTGCGGAAGATCCGGGAGGAGGGGGTGTATTTTCACTCTCACGTGGACGGGCGGAAGATTTTTATGGGGCCGGAGGAGAGTATGCGGATCCAGTCCCATCTGGCGTCTACCATTGCCATGGCTTTTGACGAATGTCCGCCGTACCCGGCTACCCGGGAGTATATGCAGAACAGTGTGGATCGGACCACCCGCTGGCTGGTCCGCTGCAAGGCGGAGATGGAGCGGCTGAATGCGCTGCCGGATACCATCAATCCCCATCAGATGCTGTTTGGCATCAATCAGGGAGGGACCTTTGCGGATATCCGGATTGAGCAGGCCAAGCGGATTACGGAGCTGGATTTGGACGGATACGCCCTGGGCGGCCTGGCAGTGGGGGAAACCCATGCGGAGATGTATCGAATTTTGGAGGAAACGGTGCCGCATCTGCCGGAGGACAAGCCGGTTTACCTGATGGGGGTGGGAACGCCCGCCAACATCCTGGAGGCGGTGGACCGGGGCGTGGATTTCTTTGACTGTGTCTATCCCAGCCGCAACGGCCGTCACGGCCATGTATATACCAACCAGGGGAAGCGGAACCTGCTCAATGCCCGGTATGAACTGGATGACCGGCCCATTGAGGAGGGCTGCGGCTGTCCGGTGTGCCAGCGGTACAGCCGGGCCTACATTCGGCACCTGCTGAAGGCCGGTGAGATTTTGGGCCTGCGGTTCTGCGTACTTCACAACCTGTATTTTTACAATCGGATGATGGAGGAGATCCGGGAGGCCCTGGACACGGATACCTGGCCGGCCTACAAGGCGCGGAAGCTGGCGGGTGTCACCGGTGTTCCGGCGGATTAGCCGCCCTCCGTGTGCACTGGAGAACAGGAATGTCAAAGCAGATGCTTGACAATATAGAAACATTCCCTAGGAGGAGAAATTATGAGTTTTTTGACAGCTAGCGGTGGTATGAGTGCGGGAATTATGATCGTTTACATTATCGCCATTGTGGCCATGATGTACTTCCTGATGATTCGTCCGCAGAAAAAGCAGAAGCAGAAACAGGCAGAGCTGATGGCCAGCATGGCGATCGGGGACAGTGTACTGACCACCAGCGGGTTTTACGGCGTGATCATTGATATTACGGACGACACGGTGATTGTGGAGTTTGGCAGCAACAAGAACTGCCGGATCCCCATGCAGAAGGAAGCCATCGTCCAGATTGAAAAGCCAGGCTCCGGCGAGTAAGCTGCCGAGAGCAGGCTGCAATAGGGATGCAAGCGTATCGGAAAATGCGGAACGGCATTTTCCGATACTTTTTTAGATGATACCGGGAGCGTTTGACACGGGGGAGACGGTATCCTTGGGATCAACGGAATTCATCCATAGAAAAGGGGAAGCAATGAGCAACGGGATCAAAAAGCTGCGAAACGGTTTGCTGGCGCTGCTGCTGGCGGGAGCGGGACTGCTGCTGTCCCAGGGAACTGCCTGGGCGGAGGAGCCGGAAAGCCTGGCGGCATCGGAACCGGCAGGCAGCTGGGAACAGACGGAAGACATATTCGGCGCAGAGGTACAGGCACAGATTTCCGCCTTTTCCCTGGAGGCGCCGGAATTTGGCAGCTGTTATGGGGATCAGCTGGGTGACAACGAGCAAGTGATTTACCAGGCGCTGGAGAGCGCAGGGCTGGCGTCAGTGGAAGAGGGGGATTCGCTGAACGTGGAGTTGCGCGGCAGCGGCCTGTACCTGTTTGGCATGGAGTACACCCAGGAACAATGGGAACAGGGGGCATACCGGGAGGATCCCGATTATCAGGCCATGCGGGCCGAGGCGGAGCGATCTGTGCTCCGGGCTTATGACGCTTACCTGAAGGACTATATGGAGGACTCCTATTGGATTCAGGGACTCTCCTACTATTTTACCGTGGGAATCACGGAGCCAAGGGAGGATGGCGGGCAGCGACTGGTGATTGCCAGTGTGACGCTGTCTCCCACACCTTATTATAATGGCATTGGGGCGGAGCGGCAGGCCGTGTCGGCCGCCCTGGATGAGGCGGAGTCGGAAATCTCCCTCCATCTGCGTGAAGGCGCAGACCGGACCGCAGTGCTGGGGGCCATCCATGACTGGCTGGCGGAGCGGATCACCTATGGGACGGCAAGTCCCTCGGGCAGTGCCCACACCATCACCGGCGCCTTGCTGGACACATATAATCATCAGGGGGTCTGTGAGGCCTACGCCAAGCTGTTTCAGATTTTCTGCGGCCGCTGGAACATCCCCTGTGTGGTGGCGGTGGGGCGCAGCACGGCCAGCACCACGGTGGTGGATCACATGTGGAACTATGTGCAGCTGGAGGATGGGAACTGGTACCTGGTGGATGTGACCTGGGACGATACCGCAAGCGCGGCTCCCTCCCGGGAATGGTTTTTGGCCGGGGCAGAACAGGTAAACGGGAATCATCTGTTTTCCGGTGTGTTTATGAATTTCAACGGAGCTGCCACCTATACGCCGTTTGTCTCGCCTACATTGCCGGCAAGCAGTTGGTCCGGGGAGAGCCTGGTCCACAGCTGGTCGCAGGGGGAAAGCCAAGGGGCGGATTGTGAGTCCGACGGGTATCAGCTGTACGTCTGCACCTGCGGAGCGGAGTACCGGGAGGTGACGGCGGCGGCCCTGGGACACAGCTGGGGCAGCTGGCAGACGGTAACCCAGGCCACCACGTCCAGCCAGGGCCTGCAGCGGCGGACCTGCAGCCGGTGCGGCCGGACGGAGGAGCAGAGCACAGCCAAGCTGCCGGCCACCCAGCAGAATTTGGTGACGGAGTTTGTGACGCGGTTGTATCAGCTGGCGCTGGGGAGAACGCCTACCCAGGCGGAAGCGGCAGACTGGGTGAAACGCCTGTTGAATGGGAGCTTTACCGGGGCGCAGGTGGCGGAAGGATTTGTCAACAGCGCCGAATATAAACGCAAGAATACTTCCGATACTTCCTACGTAGAAATGCTGTACCGTGTGCTGATGAACCGGGAGCCCAGGGCCGATGAAACCGTGTTTTGGACGGATTATCTGTATACAGGCGTAACCAGAAATTTTGTCCTGCAAGGTTTCTTGAATTCCACAGAGTTTCGCCGTTTATGCGGAAACTATGGGATTACGGCTGGCAGCTGGGTCTCCACCGATGTCCGGGATCAGAATCCGGATGTAACAGCATTCGTGGCGCGCTTGTACCGAACCTGCCTGGGACGGGAGCCGGATGACAGCGGAATGTTGGATTGGGTGACCTGGCTGGTGAACGGAAGCCAAACCGGAACACAGGTGGCAAAAGGCTTTGTGTTCAGCGCGGAATTTCAGAGGAAACAGCTGAGCAACGATGCATTTGTGGAGGCCCTTTACCGGGCTCTGTTTGACCGGAGTTCCGACACATCCGGCAAACAGACCTGGATGAACTGCCTGGCCTCCGGCTGGAGTCGGGAGCAGGTGCTGGCAGGCTTCACCGATTCGGCAGAGTTTTCCCGTCTGTGCGCACGGTATGGCATACAGAGATAGGGAATCTGCATAAGTACATTTGCGAATCATATACCACTTTACCACGGGAAACAGTTGAAATGCCAGCCAAAGTGCGGTATGATGGACGATAATGGACTTTGTGAAAAAAATCATAAGTTTGAGAGGAAAATAAAATGAATTATCGGATTGCAGTGATCCCGGGAGACGGAATTGGCCCGGAGATTGTGGGAGAGGCAAAGAAGGTCCTGGACGCGGTGGGCAAAAAATTTGGCCACCAGTTTACCTACACGGAAGTGCTCATGGGCGGCGTGTCCATTGACGCCTGCGGGCTGCCGCTGACCCGGGAGGCGCTGGAGACCGCCAAAAACAGTGATTCGGTCCTGCTGGGAGCCGTGGGCGGGGATGCCCAGAACAATCCCAGCTGGTACAACCGCCCGCCTCAGGAGCGGCCGGAGTCCGGCCTGCTGCAGCTGCGCAAGGGCCTGGAGCTGTTTGCCAACATCCGCCCGGCTGCCCTGTACCCGGAGCTGGCGGCCAGCTGCCCGCTGCGGCCGGACATTGTGAAGGACGGCTTTGACATGGTCATTGTCCGGGAGCTCACCGGCGGCCTGTACTTTGGCAAGCGGTTTACCGAGACGGTGGATGGGGTGCGCCGGGCCACGGATACCCTGGTGTACGATGAGAACGAGATCCGCCGGATTGCCGTGAAGGCCTTTGAGATTGCGGAGAAGCGTCGGAAAAAGGTGACCAGCATTGACAAGGCCAATGTGCTGGATTCCTCCCGGCTCTGGAGAGCGGTGGTGGAGGAAGTGGCCCAGGACTATCCGGATGTGGAGCTGTCCCACGGCCTGGTGGACAGCTGCGCCATGCAGCTGGTACACAACCCGGCCCAGTACGATGTAATTCTCACCGAGAACATGTTCGGCGATATCCTTTCCGATGAGGCCAGCGAGATCACCGGTTCCATCGGCATGCTGGCTTCCGCCAGCCTGGGCGCCGGCAAGCTGGGGCTCTATGAGCCGGGCCATGGCTCCGCACCAGACATTGCCGGAAAGAACCTGGCCAACCCCATTGCCACCATCCTGTCCGCCGCCATGATGCTCCGGTACTCCTTCGATTTGATGGAGGAGGCAGACGCGGTGGAGCGTGCGGTGAAGCAGGTGCTGGCAGATGGCTACCGCACCGGCGATATATGGTCCGAGGGCTGTCAAAAGGTGGGCACCGTGGAGATGGGCGCCGCCATTATCGAGAGGCTGTAAGAAACAGAACAATAGTAGAAACAAAAAGATAGAGCGATCCGATTCCGGGAGTAAGGAGGAGAAAATCATGAAGAAAAGTGACGCGGTAACCAAAGGGATGCAGCAGGCCCCCCACCGTTCCCTGTTCAATGCCCTGGGCATGACCAAGGAAGAATTGGAGCGGCCGCTGGTGGGCATTGTCAGCTCCTACAATGAGATTGTGCCGGGCCACATGAATCTGGATAAGATTGTGGAAGCGGTGAAGATGGGCGTGGCCATGGCCGGCGGAACCCCCATTGTGTTTCCGGCCATCGCCGTGTGCGACGGCATTGCCATGGGGCATATCGGCATGAAATACTCCCTGGTCACCCGGGATCTGATCTGCGATTCCACCGAGTGTATGGCCATGGCCCACGCCTTTGACGCCCTGGTGATGGTCCCCAACTGTGATAAGAACGTGCCGGGCCTGCTGATGGCAGCGGCCCGGATCAACGTACCCACTATCTTCGTCAGCGGCGGGCCTATGCTGGCGGGCCATGTGAAGGGGCAGAAGCGCAGCCTCTCCAGCATGTTTGAGGCGGTGGGCTCCTACAGCGCCGGTACCATGACGGAGGAGGACGTGGAGGAATTTGAGAACAAGGTGTGTCCCACCTGCGGTTCCTGCTCCGGCATGTACACGGCCAACAGCATGAACTGCCTGACGGAGGCCCTGGGCATGGGGCTCCGGGGCAACGGCACCATTCCGGCGGTGTACTCGGAGCGGCTGAAGCTGGCCAAGCACGCTGGCATGCAGGTGATGGAGCTGTTGCGCAAAAACATCCGGCCCCGGGATATTATGACGGAGAAGGCCTTCATCAATGCTCTGACCGTGGATATGGCCCTGGGCTGCAGCACTAACACCATGCTGCACCTGCCGGCCATTGCCCATGAGGCCGGTGTGGAGCTGAACGTGGATATTGCCAACGAGATCAGCGAGCGGACCCCCAACCTGTGCCACCTGGCGCCGGCCGGCCCCACCTACATGGAGGACCTCAATGAGGCAGGTGGTGTGTACGCGGTGATGAACGAGCTGACCAAGAAGAACCTGCTGGACACCAGCCTGCTCACCGTCACCGGCAAAACGGTGGGAGAAAACATTGCCGGCTGCGTGAATAAGAACCCGGAGGTGATCCGCCCCATTGACAATCCCTACAGCCCGGTGGGCGGCCTGGCCATTCTGAAGGGCAACCTGGCCCCGGATTCCGGTATTGTAAAGCGTTCCGCGGTGGTGCCGGAGATGCTGAAGCACGAAGGCCCTGCCCGTGTGTTTGACTGCGAGGAGGATGCCATTGCGGCCATCAAGGGCGGCAAGATTGTTCCGGGCGATGTGGTGGTCATCCGGTACGAGGGCCCCAAGGGCGGCCCGGGCATGCGGGAGATGCTGAACCCCACCTCGGCCATTGCCGGTATGGGGCTGGGCTCCAGCGTGGCGCTGATCACCGACGGCCGGTTCAGCGGCGCCTCCCGGGGCGCTTCCATTGGCCATGTATCCCCGGAGGCGGCGGTGGGAGGCCCCATTGCCCTGGTGGAGGAAGGGGACATTATCCAGATTGATATTGATGCCTGCACCCTGAACGTGAAGATTTCGGACGAGGAGATGGCGGCCCGGAAGGCCAAGTGGCAGCCCAGACAGCCCAAAGTGACCACCGGCTATCTGGCCCGGTACGAAAAAATGGTGACCTCCGGCAACCGGGGCGCGATTTTAGAGATAAAGGAGAACTGATATGCAGCTGACGGGATCTCAGATTATCATGGAGTGCCTGCTGGAGCAGGGGGTGGATACCATCTTCGGCTATCCGGGGGGAGCGGTCCTGAATATCTATGATGCCTTGTATGAGTATTCGGACCGGATTCACCACGTACTCACCTCCCACGAGCAGGGGGCATCCCATGCGGCGGACGGCTACGCCCGGGCCACCGGCAAGGTGGGGGTGTGCTTTGCCACCTCCGGCCCCGGCGCCACCAACCTGGTCACCGGCATTGCCACCGCATACATGGACTCCATTCCGGTGGTGGCCATCACCGGCAATGTGGCAGTGGGGGCCCTGGGAAAGGACTCTTTCCAGGAGATTGACATTGCGGGCGTGACCATGCCCATCACCAAATACAGCACCATCATCAAGGACGTGCGGGAGCTGGCTCCCGCCATCCGCAAGGCGTTCCGGCTGGCCCAGACCGGCCGTCCGGGCCCGGTGCTGCTGGATGTGACCAAGGATGTGACGGCGGCGGTGACGGAGTTTTATCCGGTGGAGCCGGATCCGGTGCCCCGCCAGAGCCACACCATCCGGCAGGCGGATCTGGACCAGGCGTTGGAGATGCTGGAAGCGGCAGAGCGGCCCTTTGTGTTTGCCGGCGGTGGTGTTATCTCCTCCGGTGCTTCGGAGGAGCTGACGGAGCTGGTGCACCGGCTGGACGCCCCCATCACCTGTTCCCTCATGGGCCAGGGAGCCCTTGACCAGGCAGACGAGGCCTACACCGGTATGCTGGGCATGCACGGCACCAAAACCTCCAACCTGGGGGTGACGGCCTGTGACCTACTCATCGGCGTGGGCGTCCGGTTCAGCGACCGCTGCACCGGGGATCCCAAGACCTTTGCCCACCATGCCAAGATTCTGCAGCTGGATGTGGACGAGGCGGAGGTGAACAAAAATGTGCATGTGGACGCGGCAGTGATTGGGGATCTGAAGCTGGTTCTCCAGAAGCTCAACGCCCGGCTGAAGCAGCAGCACCATCCGGAATGGAACGAAAAAATTCAGGGGCTGAAGAAGCAGTACCCGCTGGCCTGCCCGGAGGATGTACTCACCGGTCCTTATGTGATCCGGAAGCTTTCGGAGATCACCCAGGGGAACGCCATTATCACCACGGATGTGGGGCAGCATCAGATGTGGACGGCCCAGTTCTATACCTTCCGGAAGCCCCGGACGTTCTTAAGCTCCGGAGGTTTGGGCACCATGGGTTACGGCGTGGGCGCCTCCATCGGCGCCAAGTTTGGCCGGCCGGAGGAGCTGGTGGTGGACATCAGCGGGGATGGCTGTTTCCGGATGAACATGAACGAGCTGGCCACCATCACCCGCAACGACCTTCCCATTGTGACCATTATTTTGAACAACCATGTGTTGGGAATGGTCCGCCAGTGGCAGACCCTGTTCTATGGCAAACGGTATTCCCAGACCATTGTGGAAGACAAGGTGGATTTTGTGAAGGTGGCGGAGGCCATGGGGGCCAAGGGCTACCGGATTACCAAGCCGGAGGAGGTGGAGCCGGTGCTGCGGGAGGCCATTGGCCTGCGGCAGCCGGTGGTGGTGGAATGCGTGATTCAGAACGATGACAAGGTATTCCCCATGGTGGCCCCCGGCGGTAACATTGAGGAGGCATTCAGCGAAGAAGATTTGGAGGAGAAGGAATGAGCAGAGTGTACAATTTTTCCGCGGGACCGGCGGTCCTGCCGGAGGAGGTATTAAAGGAAGCAGCGGAGGAAATGCTGGACTACCGGGGCTGCGGCATGTCCGTCATGGAGATGAGCCACCGTTCTAAAATGTTCGAGGACATTTTGCATGGGGCGGAGGCGGACATCCGGGAGCTGATGGGGATCCCGTCCAACTATCAGGTGCTGTTTCTCCAGGGCGGCGGTTCCCTGCAGTTTGCCATGGTTCCGCTGAACCTGATGCCCCACGGCGCAGCCGATTATATTATCACCGGCCAGTGGTCTCGGAAGGCCTTCCAGGAGGCCCAGAAGTTCGGGGATGTGAAGGCCATCGCCAGCAGCGAGGATAAGACCTTTTCCTATATACCGGATTGTTCCGACCTGCCGGTGCGGGAGAACGCGGATTACGTGTACATCTGTGAAAACAATACCATTTACGGTACCAAATACAAAAAGCTGCCCAACACCAAGGGAAAGGTGCTGGTGGCAGACCAGTCCTCCTGCTTCCTTTCGGAGCCGGTGGAGGTGGAAAAGTACGGCATGATCTGGGGCGGCGTGCAGAAGAATGTGGGTCCGGCCGGATTGGTCATCGCCATTATCCGGGAGGATCTGATCCCCAAGGAAGAACTGCCCGGGGTCCCCACCATGCTCCAGTACAAGACCCAGGCGGATGCCGGTTCCCTGTACAATACTCCCAACTGTTATGCCATCTATATCTGCGGAAAGGTGTTCCAGTGGCTGAAGAAGCAGGGGGGCCTGGCTGCCATGAAGGAGCGCAATGAGAAGAAGGCGGCCATTCTGTACGATTACCTGGATCAGAGCCAACTGTTCCATGGCACGGTGGTGAAGGAGGACCGCTCTCTGATGAACGTGCCCTTTGTCACCGGGGACAAAGAGCTGGACGCCCTGTTTATCCAGGAAGCCAAGGCCGCCGGCTTTGAAAATTTGAAGGGCCACCGGACCGTGGGAGGCATGCGGGCCAGCATTTACAACGCCATGCCCATGGAAGGGGTGCAGGCGCTGGTGGATTTTATGGCAGAGTTTGAGAAGAAGCATCGGTAAGGGGAGGAAGAAAACGTGTATCAGGTACATTGCATGAATGCCATTGCCCAGGCCGGCCTGGACCGGCTGGGGGACGGATACCAGCTGACGGAAAAACTGGAGGATGCGGATGCGGTTTTGGTGCGCAGCGCCTCCATGCACGAGCTGGAACTGCCGGAGAAACTGAAGGCCATTGCCCGGGCCGGGGCCGGTGTGAACAATATCCCGCTGGAAGAGTGCTCCAAACGGGGGATTGTGGTATTTAATACCCCCGGTGCCAATGCCAACGGCGTCAAGGAGCTGGTGCTGGCCGGGATGCTGCTGGCCGCCCGGGACATCAGCGGCGGCATCCAGTGGGTGCGGGATAATGTGGCGGATGAGAACATCACCAAGGATACGGAGAAGAGCAAAAAGGTATTTGCCGGTTCCGAGATCCGGGGAAAAACCCTGGGGGTCATCGGCCTGGGAGCCATCGGCGCCCGGGTGGCCAACGCAGCCTGGAGCCTGGGTATGCGGGTGCTGGGCTTTGACCCCTACCTTTCGGTGGAGGGCGCCTGGAACCTGGACCATCACGTGACCCATGTCAATGACCTGGATACACTGCTGATGGAGAGTGATTACATTACCATCCACGTGCCGTCCATGCCGGCCACCAATGGCATGATCAGCGAGGAGGCCATCGGCAAAATGAAGGAGGGGGCGGTCCTGCTGAATTTTGCCCGGGATCTGCTGGTGGATGAGCAGGCCATGGCAAAGGCGCTGGAAAGCGGAAAGGTGCACCGCTATGTCAGCGATTTCCCCAATCCCATCAGCGTGCACATGAAAAATGCCATTGTTACCCCCCACTTAGGGGCCTCCACCGAGGAGTCGGAGGAAAATTGCGCCAAGATGGCAGCCAAGGAGATCCGCCGGTACCTGGAGGAGGGAAACATTGTCAACTCGGTGAATTTCCCCCGGGTGGATCTGGGACCGCTGCGCACCGCATCCCGCCTGGCGGTGTTCCATCAAAACATCCCCAATATGATCAGCCAGATCACAGCGGTGCTCTCCGGCGGTGGCATCAACATTGCCAACATGAGTGACAAGACCCGGGGCGAATATGCGTATTCCCTGCTGGATGCCGAGTGTGATGTGCCGGAGGAGATTGTACGGCAGCTGGAGGCCATTGAGGGCGTGTACCGGGTGCGGAAGATCCAGTAACAGAACGAAAGATGTCTGAAAAATTCTAAAAAATTTTCCACAAAAGAGGCGGATTCCCAGTTGACGCAGGAGGGGTCCGCCCTTTATACTGGAAAGGTGCGAAGCGCAAGGTGAAGGGGTCCCTCGCTGGCGGGGCGTGCGCCAGCACGGAGCAATCCATGGGCTTCCATGGTTGGTGGTGCCCGCGCCAGCGGGCTTGCAGGTTTGTTTTCATGGCAGCAGGCGGTAGCACAACCCGCAGGCAGCCATAGTAGGAGGATGAGCATGAAAAAGAAAAAGACAGGGAAAAATCTCTGGCTGCGCGCCCAGAGCCTGGCGTTGGCCATGGCGCTGTGCGCGGGGCTGGTGGGGCCGGCGGTGCCGGTCTTTGCGGAGGCGGAAAGCTCCGGGGAGGGGCTGGTGGAGACCCAGGCGGAGGAAAGCACTGCCGCTGGGGAGGAAAGCTCCCCGGCAGGGGACAGCACCACCGAAACGTCTTCCGTGGAGGAGAGTGTTTCGGAGACAACCTCCACGGAGGAGAGCACTTCCGAAGCGGTTTCCGCGGAGAGCGCGGAAGAGACCTCTGCCACCGCAGCCGAGACTTCTTCCGCAGCGGCGGAGAGCTCTGTGGAAGGGACGGAACCGGCGGAGGAGGTGCAGCCGGAGGAGTACGAGGTTTTGATTGACGAGGCGGTGGAGGAGGGCCAGATTCAGGATCCGGAGCAGGCCTTGTCAACCTTCACCCTGTATGCCACAGT
>CAJFTW010000039.1 GCA_904420025.1 Candidatus Pseudolachnospira avium | reverse complement strand
TTGAACCCGCACCCAAGTAATATGGACATGAACCTGAATCATGCGCGTATGCCAATTCCGCCACAACTGCGTTTCTTGGCGCTCTCAGGCGCCTCTATAGAATACCGCAATCTAGGATAAATGTCAAGCACTTTTTTCAAAAACTTTTTCAGTTTATCTCCAGCCGCTGGGACAACACCCGCAGGTTATGGTGGCGGGGAATGGCCTTGGCCGCCCACAAGCTCCGGTTATAAATCCGGTAAGGAATACTCAGGGATTTCTGGAGTACCGCATTTTTTTGCTTTTCCCGCTCCACGCCGCCCCAAGCCAGAACGTCACCGTTCTTCACGGCCCGGATCAGGTCGTTGTTGTTGCGGATCTCCCCGGCAATCTCTGTGTAGCCCAGTCCCACATCCTGCTCCCGGTGGGCGTCGGACCCGCCGAAACCGACCTTTCCAAACTCTTCCACCAGCTTTTTGGCGCAGGCATTGGACTCCCTGGTCTCGCAGGCGTTGAAACCCTCCACGAAGTCAAACTCGTGGACCAGCTCCCGCTCCCGCTTCATCCGCCGGCAGCGCATGGCGCTGAGGTAAGCGGCTCCGTAGGGGTGCGCCGGTCCCAGAATCCCATTGAACGAGTGAACCGTCTGAATCAGCTGGCGCAGGGGCATACCCCGGTTTTCCATCACCTTCAGCTCCACATCCTCCGGCATAATCACCAGGATATGCCCGGCGTCCCGGGTATCATACTCAATTCCCCGCAGCACCACAAAATTATCGTACTCACGGCTCCGGCACTGAATCTCTTTCCATTCCCGATAACCGTTGTAGGTATTGTGATCCGTCACCAGCATTCCACCATAGCCTCTCTGGCGCAGCAGGCGTATAAAATCCCGAATATCCACCTTGGAATCAAAGGATCCGTTGCGGATGTGGCAGTGCATATCAAATTTCAACGTCTTAAAACCTCTCTTACCGCATTCTCAAAATTCTCACGCTCCGTTTCCCAGTATAGCACACTTTTTTTCCCGCGGCTACTGGAATTTTCTTTCTGAGAAATTTATTTTAAAAACGAATCCCAAATAAAAGTATAAATGAAATTCATTTATAATCTCTGTTTTGCTCAGGTCGCTTCTCTATGCGCCGTAATTCTTGACATCCAAAACAAAATCCCACACTTTGCGAAGCCCGCTCGGAATCTGTTCTTTTATATTGGAGATTGCCATTTTCACACTTCCTTCCCCAAAATCAATCGTATTTCTCAATATGCAGCGTTGCAATTGCAGACTGGTTCGGTTCCCCAGTAACAAGGTCTTGTGGCGCAGGAATCAACATCATAAAGCCGTCTTTACCATATCGCTGCTTATATGCTTGTGCATAGGATTCTTCCACGGAAATATGCTGCACCTGCCCGATCACCATAGCAGTTATTCCCGCACCACTCAAGTCCTGCATTTCTTTCAACGTGCATTCCATGCTAAGAAACGCCTCATTGATCACGGGTGTATGGATAGTTTTTGCCTTAGAGATTGTAAATCCTCCGGCCACAAACTCATCATCGTCAATTTCATTGTGGTGAATCGTGTTTACCAAATTGTCATAATAGCTGATTGGAAGAAAGTTAATACAAAAGCACTTGTCTCTGTTAATATTAGCGTAGGTATGGGTATGCTGATATAGATTTCCCATCACAGCAAAGAAAGCAGTTTTGTCCCCATGAAAACAGCTCCACGAGTGGAAGCAGATATTCGGCTTTCCATTCTCTATTTTCACTATGGCACCTCCTACGAAAATCCAATCTGTTCCCATCATTATACCGTTTCTGCTTACCGTTGCGAAGATGTTTTCGTTCCTTCTGCCAGAATATTTGTAGCCCTCAACAAGAACGCGAAGCAGAAATTGTCAAAGAAAATGAGCAGCCCGACCCACAAAATCGAACTGCTCATCCTATAAAACTACTCAAACCACTAATTTTTTTAGTGCGGGTTTAAGTATGGACATTCTAGTGCGGGAAAAGGGACTTGAACCCTCACGGTCGTAGACCACATGATCCTTAGTCATGCCTGTCTGCCAATTCCAGCATTCCCGCGTGCCAGAGTATTATAGCACGGTGCCCGGTAAATTTCAAGCGCTTTTTCAAATTTACTTTGAAAGCCCGGTCGCAAAGCATAGCGGGCAGACTGCTTGCAGGCTAGCCTGCTTATGCTTTCGCGACGCTGTATGAGGATGCTTGCTTTCCTGCCCTCCGGCTCAATCCAGCAGCAGCTCATCCACGGTGACAAACTGGTATCCCGCCGCCTGGAGCCGGTCCACCAGCTCCAGGGCCGCGTCCACCGAGGGCTGGTAGAAATCATGCAGCAGGATGATGCTGCCGTCCTGCACGTCCGCCATCACCCGCTCCACAATCGCATCCTTGTCCCTGGATTTCCAGTCTTCCGGGTCCACAGTCCATTGAACCACCGTCAGGGGAAAATCCTCCGCCAGCGCATTGCTCCACTTGCCAAAAGGGGGGCGGATATACTCCACCACCTTCCCGGTCAGCTCCGTGATCCGGCTGTTGGTCTGCTCAATCTCCTCCGCCGCCTCCGACCGGGTACACTGGGTCAAATCCACGTGGCTATAGGTATGGCAGCCAATGAGATGGCCGTCTGCCGCCATCTGGCGGATCACATCCTCATTCCCCTCTATGTTTTTTCCGATCAAGAAGAAGGTAGCCTTTACCCCTCTCTCCCGGAGGCCGTCCAGCAGCTGCCGGGTATACCGGCTATGAGGCCCATCGTCAAAAGTCAGCGCAATGGTTCCCGCTGTTCCCACCGTTGCAGAAGCTTCCCGCACCTGTTCATTCCTCCAGAGCCCCGCCAACAGGAGCAGCCCACACAGACACACCGTCAAAACTTTCTGCTTTCCCATCCCCAAATCCTCCTGCCACTTCTATTGTATTGGCCGGACAAATTTGTTAGAATGAAGGACAAACCAGAAGGATAAAATATAGGGCTGGCCGCAGCCCGGAGAGGAGCTTTTATGTTTTCTTTTTCCAGCCGTTTTTTTGCCCACCGGGGCCTCCATCATCGTCCCCAGGCACCGGAAAATTCACTGGCTGCCTTCCAGGCGGCCATCCGTCACGGATACGGCATTGAGCTGGATGTACGCCGCACTGCTGACGACCAGCTGGTGGTTTTCCATGATGCCACCCTGGACCGGCTCTGCGGCAGGCCCGGCAAAGTAGAAGAAATGACCTGGGAACAGCTGAAGGACCTGCCCCTGGGCCAGTCCCAGGAAACTATCCCCCTTTTCTCCCAGGTGCTGGAACTGGTCCGGGGACAGGTTCCGCTGCTGGTGGAAATCAAGATGGATGGGCTGGATTTCCGCCTCTGCCCGCTGGCAGCGGAAATGCTGGACTCCTACCAGGGGCCCTTTGTGCTGGAGTCCTTCCACCCCTATGTGCTGTACTGGTTCCGCCGCCACCGGCCGCTGATCCCCCGGGGCCAGCTGGTCACCCACTTTGTCCGGGAATTCCCGGACTTCCCCCTGTGGCAGCGGCTGCTGATGCAGTCCCGCCTCACGGATCTCTGGACCCAGCCCTGCTTCTACGCCCTGGACCGGCAGTACCGGGACGCCCGCTTTTCCCGGACGCTGGCCCGCCGGCGTCCGGTGTTCGGCTGGACCTTCCGCACCCGGGAAGAACTGCGGGAGGGCTCCGGAAAGTACGATTTCTACATCTGCGAGCGGGAGCCCTCCACCTGACCTGCGGCACTCTCCGGCCGGGAGTTTGCCACCTGGCCTGCGGCTTTCCGCCTGACCGGGAGCCCTCCTACCGGAAGGTATCCACAATCATGCGCCCCTTCCGCATCCGAAACCGCACCGCCCCCTGCCGGTCTGTGCGGTAGACCCGGCTTCCCCCCTGTTCCAGCCGCTCCAGGGTCTCCGGGTGGGGATGGCCGTAGGCGTTGTCCGCCCCGCAGGAAATCACCGCCGCCTGGGGGGAGAGGGCTTCCAGGAAGGCCGGGCCGGAGGAGCTGCGGGAGCCGTGGTGCCCCACTTTCAGAAGGCTCACCGGCTGCCACTGCCCGGCAAAAAGCAGTTCCTGCTCCGTTCCCAGATCCCCGGGGAACAGTCCGGAGAAAGCTTCCCACTCCACCAGCAGCGTCAGGGAAAGGCTGTTGGTATCCTCCCCCTCCGCCGTGCCCGCTGGGTACAGGCAGGTGAAGGATACTGCCCCCCGCTGGAAGGCCTCCCCCGCAGCCATGGTGTACACCGGCACCGAACGCTCCTCCGCAGCCATCCGCAGCGCCGCCCACTCCTCCCAGCCGGCGGTGGCCCGGGGCAGCACCAGGCATCCCACCGGCACCAGCTCCCCTTCCAGAATCTCCTGGATCCCGTTGGTGTGGTCCGCATCGCTGTGGCTCAGCACCACCCCTTCCAGCCTCCGGACGCCCTTCCACTGGAGGAAGGGGGCAATCCGCCCGCTTCCCACCTGCTCCACATCCGAGCTACCGCCGTCGATCAGCCAAGCCTCCCCGCCGGGCAATTCCAAAAAGGTACAGTCCCCCTGTCCCACATCCAGGCTCACCACCGTGAGGCTGGATGTGGGGAGCGGAAACATGGCCCCAAAGCCGGCCAGCACCGCCGCAGCCAGGGAAAGCCAGCGGCCGGGTAAAAACCGCTTCCCCTCCTCTGCCTCCCGGGCCTGCCTCCGCTTCCGCCACCGGCGGGCCGCCAGCACCGCCAGCAGCAGGCAGCCGTAATAGGCGGCCAGCTCCCAGGCCCGGGGCTGCCCCACGGTCACCGAGAAGCCTCCCAGCTTACAGAGAATCCGGTAAAGCTTCAGAATATAGTGGCCAGTGCCGGCAAAAAAGCTTCCCAGGAAAGGCCAGATCCCGGTAACGGCGGCCGCCAGGGCGGCAGAGAGCAGCAGCAGGGAGGCCAGGGGCAGCACCAGGGGATTTAGCCAAATCCCGGACACGGACACCTCATAAAAATGCCAGGCCCCCAGGGGCAGCGTGCCCATCACCGCGCAGACGGAGGAGGCCAGGGCCTTCTCCCAGCTGTGCCGGGGCCGCAGCCACTGCTCCAGCTCCGGCATCAGCACCCCCAGGGCCGCCACAGAGCCAAAGGACAGCTGAAAGCTTGCCTGGAACAGCTCCAGCGGCTGGCTGACCAGAATCAGGAGGCCGGCCAGGCCCACGGCGGAGAGCATATCGTAGGACCTTCCCAAGCCCCGGGCCAGCAGCATCACCAGAAAGAGGATCAAGGCCCGGCGGGAGGACACGGAGGCGCCAGTAACCACCACGTAGCCGGCCATCACCAGCCCGCTGAGCACCTCCGGCACACACCGGGGAAAGGGCAGGCGGCGGAGCAGCCGGAAGATCCCCATGCCCAGCAGGGACACATGAAGGCCACTGACTGCCAGAATGTGGGAGATCCCACCCTCCTGGTACAGCGCCCGGGTATCCTCCGGCAACTCCGAGGTGTCCCCCAGGAAGACGGCTGCCAGGACCCCCAGATCCTCCCCCTCCGCCGCCAGGCGCAGATTCTCCATCCCCCTCCGGCGCATCTCCGCCAAAAACTCCCGGATCACCTGCACCTCCCGGGAGACCCACTGCCAGCGGTCTCCCCAGAGCTGGCAGGAAATGCTTTTAGACCGGTAATAACTCCGAGCGTCAAACTGCCCGGGGTTCCCGGCCTCCTCAAACAGGGACAAGTCCCCTGCCACACAGATTTTGTTTCCTATTTTTCCTTTTACCTCTTCCCGGAGATACACCAGAATGCCGCCGGGCTCTCTCACTTGCCCGTTCCAGCTCACAGAAGTGTCCCGCAGAATCAGTTTGGTTCCATAAGAAGTGCTCTCACAGCTGTCCACGGTCCCCACCGCTTCCACCTCCAGGGTATCCGCGGCCTGGAACCAAGATTCCAGCACGGCAGCCGGAGCCCCCAGAAGGCCCAGCTGCCAAAACAGGATCTCTCCCCCGATCCAAATCCCCAAGACCCAGAAAAGGGGTCTCTTAATTGGTTTCTCCTCCTACATATTCCATATTCCGCGCCAGCGGCGCCGCAAAGGAAATATTTTCGCTGAAATTCACATTGGTCTCCCCGTTGATCATCAGCTGCACCGACTCCACCGTAGAAAGCTCTGTCAGGGAATTAACCACCGAGTAAACCGGGATGTAATCATACCCGCCGCTGACGGAATCGGTGATGAAACGATCGTCGAAATTCACATAGCAAACACGATCCCGGACTGTCACGCTGAGCAGGCGGCTGGTGGAAGGCAGGGTCGCCCGCACACCGGATACCTGAGGGCCGCTGAGCAGCTGCTCCACCACAATCCGCTCCAGGGAATCCCCCTCCTGATAGCCCACCGTCAGGGTGGTCCGCACCAGCTGCCGGCCGTCCTCGCTGGCAAAATACAGCACCAGCTCCATCTCCTCAAAGGACTCCGGATTGTCCTCCACATTATCCATAAACATGCCGGCCCGGAGCACACCAATCTCCTCCCCGTTCTGCTGGACCGGGCTGCCGTTGATGTTCAGCTGGATATAGTCCAGCCCCTCCAGCTGGGTCAGGGTCCGGGTCAGGGCTGCCAGGCACATAACCTGGGATGCGGTGGACAGGTCGTAGTAAGGCCCTTCCAGGGACAGGTTCAGGGTCCGTTCCTCCATGGCAGCGGAGGCAAGCTGCAGGGTTCCCGGCACCGCAGGCACCGTCTCCCCATGGCCGCTCTCCTGCAGCGCACTGTACAGCTCCGTCACCTGTGCCTCCAGCTCCGTGGCCTCCAGCCGGTGTACACTGCCGGATAGGCGGGTAACGCTGGCATTGACATAGTAGACCAGTATCTCCCCCTCCCCCAGCTGATCCTCGGTAACCGTTGCCCGGCAGCCGGAAAACAACAGCAGGAGGGCCAACAGAAAAATACCAAATTTTTTCATCGCTCCTCCTTAATATAGGTCAAAGGAATTCGTACCACAAACGTAGAGCCGTCCCCTTCTTTGCTGTACACCCGGATGGCACCGTGGTGCAGCACTACAATGCTCTGGGTAATGGAAAGTCCCAGGCCGGTTCCGCCGGTCTCCCGGGAACGTGCCTTGTCCACCCGGTAAAACCGTTCAAAAATGTGGCCCAGGGCGTCTTCCGGGATCCCGCAGCCAGAGTCTGAAACTTTTACATAAAAATACTTGTAGTCTGCGTTCAAAGATACCTTCACCCACCCAGCATCCTTATTATACTTGATGGCATTTTCCACCAGGTTGGTGATGGCCAGAGAAAACTTCACCTCATCAATCTCTGCGGTAATGGGCCGGAAGCTCTCAAACAGCAGCTCAATGTTGCGTGTCTGGGCAATGGGGCGCAGCCGCTTCAATATCAGCTCCATCATCTCATTGATGTTGACCTGGGCTATATTCAGGGCCTGGGCCTTCTTGTCCAGCCGGACCAGCTCCAGCAGGTCATCAATAATCTTACTTTCCCGGTCAATCTCTGCGGAAATGTCCTCCATAAATTCCTGGTACAGCTCCACCGGCGCCTGCCCCATCCCCATCAGGGAATCCGCCAGCACCCGGATGGAGGTGATGGGGGTTTTCAGCTCATGGGATACGTTGGAGACAAAATCCTGGCGGGACTGGTCCAATACCTGCAGCCTGGTCAGGGTTTGGTTAAAGGAATCTCCAATCCGCCGGGTCTCCGCATATGCCCCACCCTCCGCCTTTCCATTTAGGTTTCCCTCCGCTACCTTCTCAATATCCCGGCTCAGGCGCTTCAGCGGACGCGTCAGCAGGCCAGAAAAAATCAAATTCAATGGCAGGATAATACAGACAGCAATGAGCAGCACCAGCATGGTTTTTTCCTGCAAGGTGGAAACCGGCACCTCCAGCGGGGCCGCATCCACCATCACCAGCAGCACTCCGATCACCCGGGTGGACGCATCAGAAGCATCCGCTGTACCGCTGCTGCCGGCAGCCTGTCCCTCCGAGCTTTCCCGAATCACAATCGGCTGCACAAACTCAATATACTGCTCCGCCGAGTCGTAATGGCTGGGGCTCTGCCCCGCCATCCCCCGCATAACCAGCTCAGAGATATTGAATCTTCCCTCCGCGGACACATACGTATCGCTGATCACCCGGTATAGGTCATTAATCACCAGGATCCGGCCGCCCCACATGTCCGCTGCCTGCCGCACCACCGCCGTCATAGTCCGGTCATGGGGGTTTTCCAGATAGTTGTTTTCCGCCAGCTGGTTTGCCAGCATTAACGCCTGGCTCTTCATATCGCTGGTCCTTGACTCCACGTGGATTTCCCCGGCGGAAGACATGAGCACTATGTATACAATGGCCAACGGAATTATGGAGATCACCGAAAGGCATAAAAAGAGATAAACCCGCATACTGGCGGGCCGTCTCCTTGTTTTTTTAATTTTTGTAGAAATAACCAACACCCCACTTCGTATAGACATAATGCGGATCGCTGGGGTTTTCCTCCACTTTTTCCCGCAGCCGGCGCACATGGACATCCACGGTGCGCACATCCCCCGGATAATCTGGCCCCCACACGGTGTTCAACAGCTGTTCCCGGCTGTACACCTTGCCCGGGTGGGTCAGAAGCAGTTCCAGCAGGTCAAACTCCTTGGCGGTCAGGTTGATTTCCCGGCCTTTGGAAAACACCCGGCGGCTGTCCACATCCATCTCCAGTTCCCCCACCGCCACTTTTTTGGAACCAGTCTCTTTTTGCTTATTCTTGGAGTTCCGCCGGATAATGGCTTTGATCCGGGCTTTCACCTCCAGGACGTTGAAGGGTTTGGTAATATAATCATCCGCCCCGTACTCCAGCCCCATAATCTTATCCATATCGTCACTTTTAGCGGTGAGCATGAGAATCGGCATGTCGGAGAACTCCCGGATCTGCTGGCAGACCTCCATTCCGTCCATCACCGGCAGCATCAGATCCAGCAGCACTGCGTCATACTCGGTCTGTTTAGCCATCTCCAGTGCCTCCCCGCCGTCATAG
>CAJFTW010000038.1 GCA_904420025.1 Candidatus Pseudolachnospira avium | reverse complement strand
GGAGGGTGTTTCATAGCTGCCGTGTCTCTCACGGCATCCGGTTACACCCGGAGGGTGTTTCATAGCTGCCGTGTCTCTCACGGCATTCATCAAAAACTTTAGTATTATAGCATTTTCTCCAGGGCCTGACAAGCCCTGGAGAAAGGTTTTCCCGGTGTTTTCCCTTTAGATTCCCGGTGTATTCCGGCTTCCACAGCCTGAACGGCTGGCAAATTACGGCTGCTCCTGGCTTCTCCGGTAGGCCAGGAGCAAATCCACCACCCGTCCGTAGCTGCGGGTGCCGTCCTCCTGGCTGTTGGCCATCAAGTAGGTATTGTTGATCTGGTTGGCCGCCTCGGCCACCGGGCCGTCAAACTGGCTCCAGAACCAGTTGTTGTAATCCAGGTCTGTCACCACCGATTCCGGCAGTAAAGCCCGGATTTCACGGTACGCCTCCGCATCCACCCCGGCCAGGGCGTTGCCTGCATACACAAAGGCGGTCAGGTTGCCGCTGTAGCGGAATTCCGCCGAGTCAGAGCCGGAGCAGGCCAGCCAGGCAATAAAGTTTGCCTCGTCCTCCCGCATAAAGCCCTTCAGATGGGAGAGCTCGTGGCAGAGGGTGTGGGGCAGGTTGTAGCCGGGAATATCCCGGTTGTAGTTGGCCTCCAGGGTGAAGGGGGAATAGATCCCGGTAACCTTCTGGACGGAAAGCAGATCCGAGACCAGCACCGGCTTAGGCGTGGGATAGTAGCCTGCCAGGAAATGGTAGGATTCCCCCAGCCGCTCCATGGCGGCCACCGCTTCTGCCCGCAGGGAATCGCCCGGCTGGCAGCGCCCTTCCGCATCCCGGCTGACCAGATCCGCGTCGGCGCACACCGCCTCCGCCAGTTCCCGGCAGAGGGCCGTCAGCTCCTCCACAGAGGAATCCTCCACCGGCAGCCCCGCCAGCTCCCCAAAGATTTTCCGCTGGTAATTAATGCCGCCTCCCAGGGTGAACACCAGCAGCAGCACACCGGTGATCCAGACCAGCTTCCGCAGGGCGGACTGAAGGATCTCCCCCCGCCGCTGCCGGTCCCGGGCCAGGCGGATCACGCCCCGGACCAGGCTGAACAGCAGCAGAATCAGCCCGGCATAGAGGAGAAATTCTGCCAGGGAGAAGGGGAGGGGCGACAGCAGGCGCCCTAGGGTATTGACCCAGAGGGGGTAGAGGGAAACGGCATACCACTCGGCAAAGGCCTGGCTGGCCCGGGCGATCCCGTTTAGAAGCAGGGCCGCTGCCCAGATCAGGACAGCGGCCGCCCAGCTTTTCTTTTTCATCATGGATTACTTCTCCGGAAAGCACTCCCGGGCCAGGGCCTGGAAGGCCGGCAGGGAATTCTGGATGGTCTCATAGGACACACAGTAGGCCAGCCGCACATAGCCGGGGCAGGCAAAGGAGCTGCCCGGCACCATCAGAATGTGGTATTTCTTGGCCATCTCACAGAATTTCTTCTCATCCGCAAAGGGCGATTTCATAAACAGATAGAAGGCCCCCTGGGGCTTGGTGCAGGTAAAGCCGCAGTCGATCAGCCCATTGTACAGGGCGTTCCGGTTCCGGTCATAGTAGGCCACGTCCACCGAGGCATCCACACACCGTGCAATGACCAGCTGCATCAGGGAGGGGGCGTTGACCGCGCCGCTGACTCGGATGGCAATGGTGGCAGCCGCAATCACCTGCTCCGCGTCCTCCGCCTCATCCGGAATTACCAGGTAGCCAATCCGCTCTCCTGGCAGGGACAGGGATTTGCTGTAGGAATACCCCACAATCGTGTTCCGGTAATACTTGGTCACGTAGGGGACCACCGCCCCGTCATAGGCCAGCTCCCGGTAGGGCTCATCGGAGATCAGGAAGATGGTGGTGCCAAACTCCTCCTGCTTCCGCTCCAGGATGGCGGCCAGCCGCTGCAGCGTCTCCTCCGAGTAGATGACGCCGGTGGGGTTATGAGGGGTGTTGATAATCACCGCCTTGGTTTTGGCGCTGACCTTCTGCTCAAACTCCTCCAGGTTGGGCTGGAAGGTCGCCGTATCCGGGGAGACCACCACCAGCTCACCGTCATAGTTGGCCACATAAGAACCGTACTCCACAAAGTAGGGGGCAAAGGTAATCACCTGATCGCCGGGGTTCAGCAGGGTTTTCAGCGCCACGTTCAGGCCGCTGGCCGCCCCCACCGTCATCAGGATATTCTTCTCCGTAAAGTGGGTATCAAAGCGGCGGTTCAGGGAATCGGCAATGGCCTTCCGGGTCTCCGGGAAGCCCGCATTGCTCATGTAGCCGTGGACGTAAACCGGATCCTCATTCTCCAGAATGTCCAGAATGGCCTGCTTTACCTCCGGAGGCGCCGGTACATTGGGATTGCCCAGGCTGAAATCATACACCTGGTCATCCCCGTAAATGGCCTTCATCTGGCTGCCCTCCTCAAACATAGCGCGGATGGCGGAATTGTTTGCCACCAGCGGCTTCATCTTTTCCGAAATCATGTGCTACCTCCTCTTGTAAAAACCTGCGGCCATTATAGCACATTTTCCCGCAAACATCCAGAACGTTCTGACAGCCGGCTGCATATCCTGGTAGAAAGCCCTCCCGCGCGAAAGGATTTCCATGTGCCATTTTTCTCATTTTTCCAGTCTGCCGGGCTGCGGGGCCGCCGGAACCTTCACGCTGCTCCGGCCCTTGGACGCATTCCCGTCCCCAGACTTCCCCCGCAGGTCCGGCGAGCAGTCCCCGGTTCACCTGTGGTTTTCCCCCCTCTCACCGGCGCTGGACCGCACCCTGCTACGCCGGAACCTCTGGATCACCCACACGGTTTTCCGCCTGCCCGCTGGTCCTTTAAGCTTTCCGGCAAGCCACATCCCATTTTTTCCTCCCGGCATACCGTGCAGAGACAGCCTGCCGCCAGCGCACCGCCTTCTCTCTGTTCTGGAGGAAGAGGCCGACCCCGCCAGCCTGTGGGAGTTTTTTTCCGATACCCCGGAGGCGGTGCTGTTTCTCACCTGGCTCTACTCCGACCTGGGTGCAGTCCATTCCCTGGCAAGCCTCCGCTCCTACGGCCTGCGGACACAGGTCTGGAGAGGGCGCCTGGGCCAGCGCTGCCGCGTCCACTGCCGCCTGGTCCCGCTGCGCTGTCCCCCTGTCCCGGAAGCGGGCGGCCGTGCCGGCACCTCCCCGGCCTGCCTGAAGCGGGAGTGGAAAAGGCAGATCGATGCCGGTTCCCCGCCGGAGTACATTCTTTACATACAGCGGCTTCCCGGGAAAAACGGCTGCGCCTCCCCGGATCCTTCTCCGGAAAACGCGGACTTCTGGGAAGAGTCCCGCTGCCCGCTGGAAGCGGTGGGCTGCCTGCGGCTGGATGTGCCGCTGCCCGGTCCGCCCCATCCGCCGTTTCTCCCCTGTCCGTGCGGGGCGGACGGGCTGGAGCCCGAGGGGCCGTCCGCTCCGGCCTCCGTCTCCCTGGCAGGCAGCTTCTACCGCTCCCTCTCCTCCCGCCAGCGGGACCGGCTGGCTGCCAGCCTGGCCGCCCAGCTTCGCCCTCTGCCGCAGCCGGTCCGGCGGAAAATACTCCGGATCCTCCGGCTGGCGGACGCCGGATACAGCGCCCAGGTACGGCTGAAGCTTTCCGCCCCAGAGCCGGCTGCCCCAACTTCCGCATTCTATGCCTTGTCAGAAGCCTGAAAATGCTTTATACTGAATCCGGCGCCCTTTGACGGCGCCGGATTCAGTATAAAACCAAGGAGGATATTTCCATGCGAATTGCAGTTCCGGTTCAAAACGGTATGGTGGTCCCCACCTTTGAGGAAACCACCACCTTCAAGCTTTATGATGTAGAAAACGGCCAGGTGACCCGGGAGCTCACCATGTCTGCCGGGGGCACCGGCGCTGAGCTTCTGACAGATTTCCTAAGAAGCGCCGGTGTCAGCCTGCTTCTCTGCGCCGCCATCGCCGGCAAGACCATCGCCCTGCTGGATGAGAAGGGCGTCATGTTCCAGTGGGGCATTCTGGGCAAGGCAGACCAGATGGTGCAGGAATACCTGGCCAATCAGCTGGCCTTGCGGAAGAACCCCGGCTGCGCCTCCGGCGGCTGCGGGGAGGGTTCCTGCGACTGTGGGGACGACTGCAGCAGCTGTGCCTGGGAGTAACGGCCGGCCAAGCAGCCTCTCAAGCGGCCTCCTGCGCTTTACGGGAACTCCTGCTGCACCGTGCCGCTGCCATCCGCCAGGGAATAGGCGTTTCCCTGGGTTTCTGCCACGTACTGCAGGATGGGGCCCATCAGCGGCCATTTCCAGGCATCGGGCTCTGTAAATACCAGGCCGGACTTCCCGGATGCCAGCCCCCGGCAGGTCTGTGCCCAGGTCCCGGTAAATTCATAAAATTCTTCTTCATAGAGCGTCTGGGTCACCTTCCAGGCGCTCTCCACATTCTGGCAAAGGATGGCTGCCACGGTTTCCCCGGAAGCCCAGCGCTCCGGCGGGAAGGCGTAGGCAAAGTCTGTGGGATAGGCCCCGCTCTCCAACTGCTGCCAAGTCAGCTCCACCAAGATTCCGTCAAACAAGCCGGCCTCAAAGCTGGACATTCCATAATCTTCCTCCTGGGGTGCCAGCGCAAAGCCAACCGCGCCCAGGCACTCGGCCAGGGCGGCATATTCCGTATCGTCCAACACGGCTTCCGGCCAGCCGTCCAGGCTCCAGCGGACGTCGGAAGCGGGCTCCTCCCCGGTTCCCGACGCCTGCTCCTCTGCCGGGGAATCGGTGCTGCCTGCACCTTCTTCCGCCATTTCCGGCAGCTCCGGCTCCCGGGTGCCGGATGTCCTGCCGGTGGGCGTGTAGACGCCGTCCTCCAGGATGAATTCGGCGTAGGTGAAGGCGTAGAAAACCGTGCCCTCCCATTTCCCCGCCTCATTCATGGTTGCATGATACTCGGTCAATACGTTTCCGGATTCATCATAGGTATAAAAAATATTGTAGTGGTTGAGAAGGGTTTCCCCGCCGCCCTCTGTGCGTTCCTCCTCTTCCTGGCGGCACAGCAGGTTGCCGTCCCCGTCGTATTCGTAGGTGTATGCGCTCCGGCGATGGCTGGCATCCTCCGAGCGGGTGCCGTCCGCGTCCTGGTACCAGCTTTCATCCCACACTTCCTGGCTCAGCCGGTCTCCGTCTTCCCCGTAGACGTACTGGCAGGCATAGTTCCGTCCGCTGCTCTCTCCCTGGCTGGACTGCCAGGCCTCCTCAAACTGGTAGGAAAGGATTCTCCCCTCCTCATCGTACTGGTAGGTACTGGTCACGGTCCCCTCCTCCCGGGCTTCCTCCCCGGTTCCTTCATCCGTTCCGGTTTCCCAGGCCTCCTCCCGGCGTTCCTCCGTGTAACTGCCGTCCCCGTGGTCCTGGTATTCGCTGGTGCGGTCCTCCTCCCCGGCCACCGTCCCATCCGCCCGGTACCATTCCGTATGACTCCAGACGGTGCGCCCCTGGCTGTCCTGCTCGGTCTCCGTCTGGCGCACCAGCACGCCGTCTTCATACTCCCGGCGGATCACCCAGCCGTCCTCCCGCTCATACTCTTCCCGGTATGCCCCACTCTCCGACGTCAGAATCCGGCCGTACGCATCCATCTGATCCACTGTCCAGTAGGAATCCCCGCCTTCGTAGTCATAATCCCTCCGGAGCTGGATCTCTTCTGCAGAAAACGTCCAGTCCAACTGGCTCTGCATATCGATGCCCCACGCCTCCTCTTCCTGAGAGCCGGCATCGTATCGGATTTCATCGGTCAGCATCCAAAGGCTGCCGTCCTCCAGGAGGTTCCCGTACACTTCCACCGCGCTGCCCGGCGCCGGGAATTTCTCCTGCTCCGTGGAGCCCTTTGGCAGCAGGAACACGGCAGCCGCCACCGCCGCCGTACCGGCCAGGATCGCAGGAACCCACCATTTCTTTTTGCCGGCGCCATTCTCTTTCCGCACACCCTGTTCCTCCCGATCCGGCGGGACAGAGCTGCCTCCCGCTGAAGCTTTCCCTTCCCCGGGGCCCTCCGCCTGCCCTTCCCGGGCCGGGCCACCGGCATAGAGCATTGCCGCCAGCTCCGCCACCGTACCGTACCGGTCCGCTGGGTCCAAAGACAGGCCCTTATGGAGCACGGCAGCGGTCCGGTAGCTCACCTTTAGGCCAGGAATCCGGTCCAGCGGCTCCAGCCGGTCCTCCCGGGCACGGGCCACCGCGTCCGGGGGCTGGATCCCGCTGATCATCTGATACAGCACCGCACAGCAGGCATAGACATCCGTCCAAGGGCCCTGGCGGCTGTCGGAATGGTACTGCTCTTCCGGCGCATAGCCGTGTTTCAGGATGACGGTCAGATTCCCTTCCTGCGCCTGCCGGAACTCTCTGGCCGCCCCAAAATCCAGGAGCACCAGCCTTCCATCCGGCTGCAGGATCAGGTTTTCCGGGCTGATGTCCCGGTGCAGGATCCCTTTCCGGTGCATCTGCTCCACCGCCGCCAGGATGGGGCGCATTTTGGACAGGGCATCGTCCTCGGAAAACACGCTGCCGGACTGCCGCATGTACTGCTTCACGTTGATCCCTTCTATATAATCCATCACCAGGTATGCCGTCCCGTTTTCCTCCAGGAAATCCCGATACGGAACAATTCCCTCTATTCCGGCGAGGCGGGCCAGGAGCGCTGCCTCCCGCCGGAAGCCCTTGCAGGCCGTCCGGAAGGGGAGCCCCTCCTCCCCGGACAGGGGGACCACCTGGTCCCCCACACGCTCCGCCAGGCTCACCGGGAAAAATTCTTTGACCGCCACCGTCTCTTCCCGCTCCAGATCCATGGCAATATAGGTGATTCCAAATCCGCCGGCGCCGATTTTTACGCCCAGCAAATATTTGCCGCCCAAAATGCTGAAGGGCTCCAGCTCCCTGCCGCTCTCCGGCAACGCCTCCCAGGCGAAGCCGCACCGGGGGCAGGGGAGAGTGGTGTCCTCCCACGCGCCCATGCAGCCCGGGCAAAGATGGTTGGTGTCGATCATAGTGCTTTCTCTCCTCTCACTGCATAAAGGTATACCCAGCCATTGTACCATGTGCCCCGCACATGCTATCCCTCCGGGGGATACACACGGTGCGGAGATGAAGCTGTCCTCCCTCCGGTCGGACCCGCACCGGCGCCGGTATAATGTCCGCTCTGCGGCCATTATACCATCTCCGCCCTTATTTTTTTGGCTTCCACCTCAATCTCATGTGCGCAAACCACTGTTATTCCCGTCACACTTTTTGTCACACATCTCCACTAACACCCATGCCCGCTGGCGTGGGCGCCACGAGCCATAAAAAGAAGCAGCCCCCGAATCCCCAGGGATTCGGAGGCTGCCGGTATCCAGTCCGTGGAGCCGCGCCCCGCTTTTACACTTGTTCCTCCCCCGCCTGCTGGGCCTCCAGCCTTTTCAGCTTCCGCCAGACCAGCAGCATCATGGTGGTAAAGCAGGCAATGCCGCCGATCACATCGGAGATGGGCTCCGCCAGAAACACACCCGTGGCCCCCAAGCCAAACAGATGCGGGAGGATCAGGATCAGCGGCACCACCAGAATTACTTTCCGAAACAGGGAGAAGAAGGTGGCTTGCCGGGACATGCCCAGAGCCAGGAAGGTGTTCTGCCCGATCGTCTGGAGAGCCATTAATATCTGCATGGAAAAAAAGATCCGCACACCCATCTCTCCCACCTGAAGCAATCCCGGATCATTGTTGAACAGATGGATCACCGGACCAGGGAAGAGCAGCAGCACCAACCACACCACCAGGGTGTACAGCACACAGAACACCCCCATAAACCGGATGCCCTCCCGGGTCCGCCGGTAGAGCTTGGCCCCATAATTGTAGCCGATCACCGGCTGGGCGCCGTTGGTGACCCCGTGGAGGGCCATCAGAATCACCTCCCGGATGGAGGTAATCACCGTCATGGCCGCCACATACACATCACCGCCGTAGCGCTGCAGGGAGGAATTGTACATAGCCTGGACAATGCTGTTGGTCATGGACATGACAAAAGGGGAAATTCCCAGGCTGATCAGAGGCTTCACAACATTGGCCGACAGACGCATCCGCCGCAGCTCCAGCCGGATTGTTGCCTTCTTACCGGTCAGGAAGTGTAGCACCCAGACAGCCGATACAAACTGGGAAAAAATGGTAGCCAGAGCGGCGCCCTCCACGCCCATGCCCACCAGAAAGATCAGGATGGGATCCAGGATGATGTTGATTATCGCCCCAAGAAGTACCGTGAGCATTCCTCGCATGGCAAACCCCTGGGCGTTGATAAAGGGATTAAGCCCTGTAGCCAGCATGGAAAAGGGTGTCCCCATCAAATAGATTGTCAGATATTCATCCGCATAAGAAATCGTGTCATCGCTGGCGCCGAACAGGTAGAGGATGGGCCGCTTAAAGGTAAAGCCCAGCGCCATCAGAATCACCGCCAGGATCAGCAGCAGGGAGCAGGCATTGCCCAGGATCTGGCTGGCCCGCTCATCGCTCCCTTTGCCCCGGGCCATGGAAAAAAGCGGTGCGCCGCCCATGCCGCACAGGTTGGTAAAGGCAGTGATGATGGTAATCACCGGGAAAGCCACTCCCACGCCGGTGAGGGCCAGCTGGCCCACCCCCTCCATGTGGCCGATATAAATCCGGTCTACAATGCTGTAGAGAACGTTGATAATCTGCGCGATCATCAGCGGCACTGCCAGCCGAATGATGGTCTTAGGGATACTTCCCTGTGAAAAATCCCCCTTCTGCTGCTGCATAAGCGCCCTCCCTTTCCACTTTACAAAAACTTTACAAACGCATTTTTATCTTAACACGTACAGAAAAAAATGCAAGCGGATGGCGAAAAAAAGAAAAGGGATCCGGCCGCATAAGGTATCCGGATCCCCTTTTACCGCACTGCTTGGCGGGTTTACTCGTCAGTAAAGCATGGAGAAGCCTCCCAGCCCGGCTACCACCACCAGGATGGCCGCAAGGATAATGGACAGAAGCGTCTGCTGCTTCAGCAGCTTTTTCCGCACCGCCTCATCCGCGCAGCCGCTCAGGGCCGACGCGCCTCCCTGGGAAAAGGGGCTGATGCTGCTGGCTGTAAGCCCCACCTGGGTGGCGCAGTACACCGCCGCCGGGGAAATATTCAGCACCCCGGAAAAGACACTGATCAGCGGAAGCATCATGGGGATAATCACCGCACCGGAGACAAAGAAGCTCATCACAGCCATCAGCAGCACAATCCCCGGGAGGATCAGGTTGGTGGGAACCGATGTCTGCAGGATCTGGGTCAGGTACTCAATCACCCCCAGCGGCTCCGACAGGGCCATGTACATGCCCGTCAGGGTCAGCATCAGCAGCGTGTCCCAGGGTATCCGATGCTTCAGCACATCCTCATAGGGCGCTGTCTTCAGCAGGATATTGGCAATAATCCCCAGGGCGGAAAGCGTCTGGAAGCTGAACACATTGGAAACCGAAGCGGGAATCACCCCTGGGAGCAGCGTGGTCAGCGCGGCGGACAGGATCATGGCCGCAATGATGGCAAAAATAATGGCCAGGGACTGCTTCTGCTTCCGGTCCAGCGGCTCCGGCTTTTCCAGTTCCAGCGTGCTGCTTTTGACTTTATAGCCCTTCAGGATCACAAACAGCACCAGATATACGCCGATGAAGAAGGCGGCCCTCCAGATATAGAAGGAGGTCACGTACTGCACCGTGGTGGCCGGGTCATAGTAGATTTCCAGCTGCCCCACATCCACCGCGTACCCGGATGCCCAGGGCATATCGCTGCCGATCATGGAGCCGATCCAGATTGCCACCGGCACCAGCAGCGGATGGATGCCGGCCTGGCCGGCCAGGCTGAAGAGGATGGCGGACGTAAAAAACGGGGCGGAGTTGCCGGAGCCCAGGGCCGACGCAATGTACACCACCGCAAAGAACAGGAGGCCCAGGAGCCAGCCGGCGTTCCGGCAGGTGTACAGGATATGGTTGGCCAGCTTTTTCAAGGTTCCGTTGTGTCCCGCAAAGCCAAAGAGAAACGTGGCCAGCAGGTAATTGAGAAACAAGGTGGTCGGGAACAGCCCGATAATACGGCTGCCGCTCAGCCCTCCCACCGCCGTGCCAATCACAAAGGCAAAGGCGGCGGCAACCAGCCCGATATTGATTTTCAGCTTTGTCCCGATCCCAATGGTTGCCAACATACCTGCAAAAAATATGATTACGTTTCCCATAATTTTCCTCTCCCGTCTTGTCTACAGCAGGTTCCGCTCCTCACAAAATGCCATAATGTCCTTCACATACTCGGTGCGGAACCGGTTGGGAAGATCCACATGGTCCACGCCCTCGTAGAGAATCAGCTTGGAATCCTTCACCGCCCGCAGGGTGCGCACCATCAGCTCCGGACTGCTGATGGTATCCTCAGAGCCGCCCAGCATCAGGGTAGGGGTTTCCACCTTGTGCAGCTCCGCAATCAGCTCCTCCTCCGTCTTGCAGTAGGGGAAGGGCTTCTTGGGGTTCAGCAGTGCGGATACCGCCGGCATGTCCCGCCAGAACTGGATCATCTGCTCCCGGGCCGCCTTGGCCGCCTCCCCGATCACCGGGTCCTCCTCCACGCTGGCAAAATACTTGGCACAGTCCGCCCCCTTCTTCTCCGCGTAGGGAATCCAGGTCTCCCGGCTGGCCGCCGCGTTGATGGTCATCATACGGGCCCCGCCGGTCTCCTGGCCATCCTTCTTGTGGGGGCCACAGCCACTGGCAAAAAAGCCCCGCAGGCGCTCCGGATGGTTCATGCACAGGTGCCAGCCAATACCGGCGCCGTGGGAGTGGCCGGTGTAGAAAAACTTGTCAATGCCCATGGCGTCCGCAAAGTCGCACACATCCTGGGCCCACACATCGTACCACTTGTCTCCCAGGTCCTCCTCCACCAGGGTGGACGGCGCATAGCCGCGGATCCGGATAATGTACCCATGAAAGCCCTCCTCCTCGCACAGGGTCTTTACATAGCTCAGATGGCTGTTGATGAACTGCTGGGCCTGGATGATATACCGGTCCCCCGAGCCGAACTCCTCGTAGTACAGTTCCACATCTTTCAGTTTTGCCATTGCCATTTTGTTTTCTCCTCCATCAAACAATTTCTTGCGGGACAAGACGTCCCATACAAAATGCTGCGCAGCCTCCCCCAGCGCCTACTCCCGGGTTCCTTCGATGGGGGTATCCGGATAGGGCCACGGCTTCATGGGGATCCGCTTCCGGATATGGGACAGCCGTTCCATATTGGCCTCCACGCAGAGGCTCATGCGCTCCCCGTGGAAGCGGCAGTAAAACGTGTGGTAATCCATCCAGTCGGTGGGGCGCACCTGGAACACAAAGCAGAAATCGGAGGCCCAGCCTCCACTGATCCGGTATACCGGCCGCGTTACGCCGAAGATCTGGTTCAGGCGGTCGTTGGACCGGGGCAACGGCGGAAACGCCGGGTTCTCCACCCATTCGCCGTCCAGGCCGCAGGAAAGCGGGTATTCCTTTCCCCCGGCTGCCAGCTGCACCTTGGGCACCCCCTCCTCCAGGGACACCCCAATGGCCTCCAGCCCCCACGGGTTTTCCTCCAGACGGTAACGCCTGCCGTAGAAATCATCCAGGTAGGAGGGCTTGGGGGACAGGGCCGGCGCGCAGGACCAGTTTTCCAGATATGCCTGCAGCTCCCGCTCCTCCTGCCACGCCCTCTCCCCCGGCTCCGGCGTCTCCTGCAGGGCCGGATACAGGGTGCTCCACAGGACAGACGGGATCAGCCCGCTGTCCTCCTCAATGGCGTTGCACACAATGGCCAGCTGCTTTTCCGGGAACAGGAAGCCGAACTGGCTCCGCCCGCCGTCCAGCCGGAAGCCCTCGGTGGAATTCCGCCACACCTGGAAGCCATAGCCGGCCAGCTGGTCAATATGCATAAAGGAGATGGAGGAGCACCGGCAGGACATCACCTGGCGGCTGCCGGCGGCCCGCATCAGCTTTTGGCTCAGCAGCTGCTTTCCGTTCCAGTTTCCCTCCTGCAGGTACAGCAGGGCCAGCTTGGCAAAGCCCTCTGCCGTGCACACCGTCCGGGAGCCCTCCAGCTCCCCCTTCTCCGTCTTTTCCACCGTACAGAAAATGCCGGCCTCATCCAGGAAGCGCGGCTTCAGGTACTCCACATAGTCCAGGCCAGACACCTTTTGGACAATCCGCCCCAGAATGTGGGGCACGCCGTTGTTGTACAGGAAATGGGTACCCGGGTCAAATTCCAGAGGCTGCTCCAGAAAAGCCCGGACACTGTTATCCCCGTTTAAGACCGGGCGGAACGTGTCCCTGTCATGGCCGGTGGTCATGGTCAGCAGGTGGTACACGGTCATGGCCTGCATGCGGTCGGTGACCACCTCCGGCAAATCCTCCGGGAACAGGTCCACCAGCCGGGTATCCAGGGAGAGCCGCCCCTCGTGGATGGCAAAGAGCGCCGCCAGCCCGGTCAGCGCCTTGGCCGCCGAATAAATCCGGCGGGGCGTATCCGCCCGGTAAGGCTTCCGGTTGGCGCCCACCAGCTGGTAACCGTTCCGGAAAATATACAGGCTCTGCACGTCCACCGACCGGGCCTCCAGCTCCCGCAGGAACTGCAGCACCGCCCTGCTGGGCACTCCCTGCGCGTCCGGGGAGGCAGAGCGAAAAACGCCGTTCTCATAAGGTACATATTGCAAGTTGGTTCACTCCTCTCGACCCGCCGTGCCAGGCACGGCATCCAGCACACCCGAAGGAGGCTCCTAAGAGTCCTTTCGTTCCAGCATACGGTACAAGGTAGTCCGGCTGACGCCCAAAAGCTCCGCTGCCCGCTTTTTGTTGCCCGCCGCCAGAGCCATGGCCTCCTCCAGGGTGTAGGAGGTTTTCTCCGGCGTCTCGGACGGGTACAGCCGGATGTTTTCTTCTATATAAGCCTCCACCAGCTCTCTCCCGATCTTCTCCGTATCGCTGATCACCGTCACCCGGCGCACCATATTCTGCAGTTCCCGGATGTTTCCGGGCCACCGGTATTGAAGCATGGCTTCCTTGGCTTCCTCCGTAAAATAATAGCTCCGCCCGCTCCGCAGGGAAGCCTCCTCCAAAAATTCCTCCGCCAGCAGCACAATATCCCCCTGGCGCTGGCGCAGAGGTGGAATCCGCAGAGCCAGCACGTTAATCCGAAAATACAGGTCACTGCGGAATCTGCCCTCCCGCACCATGGCAATCAGATCCCGGTTGGTGGCGGCAATCACCCGGATGTCCACGGGGATCAGCTTATCCCCTCCCACCCGGCGGATGCTATGCTCCTGCAGGACCCGCAGCAGCTTGCCCTGGAGGGCCAGGGAGATCTCCCCGATCTCATCCAGAAAGATGGTGCCGGTGTGGGCATTCTCAAACAACCCCCGCTTCCCATCCCGGTCTGCGCCGGTAAAGGCCCCCTTTACGTAGCCAAACAGCTCGCTTTCCAGAATGGACTCCGGCAGGGAGGCACAGTTGATGGCCACAAAAGGGCCGTTCCGCCGGCTGCTGGCGCTGTGGATCCCCTGGGCAAACAGCTCTTTTCCCACACCGGTCTCCCCTAGGATCAGCACCGTCTCATCCGCCCGGGAATACTTGAGGGCCAGCTTCAGCACCTGGGTCATGCAGGGGCTATGGCCGTGGATGGAGTCCATGGTGTACCGGGCCCGGTTATCCTTCTCTGTTAGCTTCCGCCGGATGCTCACCTCCGCGTTGAGGACCGTGTTTACGTCCTGGAAGATCACAAGAACCCCCTGCAGTTCTTCCCCACGTACCATAGGCTCTGCGTGATAGAGGAAGCTTTTGTCCCCGATTTTGGCGATCTGGTTCAGGTAGCTGTGCCGGTTGGCGATTGCATCGGTAATGCGGGTAAACTGAGGGCAGACCTCCTCCATGGAAAAGGCCACCGCCGTCAGCTGGTCAGCGCCCAGATACTCGGCGGCCAGCCGGTTCATCATCACAATATTTCCCTCAGGATCAATGGTCAGAGAAGCATACACCGAGGACTCCAGCAGCTGTGTACTTGCCCCGGCGGCATCCTGCTCCCGCTCCAGATAGGACTCGGCCATGGAAATGGCCTTGGCAATCTCCTCATCCCGGGGTTTGACCAGGACGGTGCGCAGCTGCAGCCTTTTGGCCAGCTGCAGCTGGTAATAGCCACAGACCAGCACATCGTCCGGCTGCAGGGCTTTCAGCACATCTGGCATTTGCTCCGGCATCACTGTGGGAATATCCACCAGCTCAATAGTGAGCAGTTTCCGAATCCGGAATACATCCCGCAGCACCTTCCGGAAACCCACCACTGCTACCCGTTTTCCCAGCTCTGCCGCCTGCAGAAGGCCCTCCAGTACATCCTCTGGGCGCAAATCCACCATAATCACCGGCACATCCACGCTCTGGCGGATAATTTTGGCAAACATGCCGAAGGCAATCAACACCTTGGCCCCCTGCTCTACCTGGCTCCTGGCCACCTGGGACAATTCATCCAGGGAAGCAAACAAGACGCGGCATTTTGCCTGCAGGGACCGTACCACCTTCTGCGCCTTCTCCGCTCCCAGCAAATCCGACGCAATAATGGCTATTTTCCTATCTTCCATCATGACCTCCATGACCGTCTCCGGCACCTTTCTCCTGGCGCGGGGGAGACATGGCGCCTCCCCCGCTGATCTCACATCCCGGAAATCATACCATAGACGTCATCCGCTGTCACCCGCTCAGTTGGCAGCCGCCTTGCTTCTGGCTTCCTGACGGGTCAGGACGATCACAGCCGCCACGGTGCCCACTACCACGGGGACCAGGAAGGCCGCAAAGCCCATGCGGTAGCCGAACGTGGAGACGATCAGGCCGCCGGCAGACTGGGCCACGGCGCTGCCGATGTCCATGCCCAGGTAGTTGGTGGAGTTGCCGGCCGCTTTTCTCTCCGGCGGCACCGCACGGATGGAGATGGTGGTCAGCACCGGGTTGATGCCGTTCTGTCCGATGCCCACAAAGACGCCGGCGGCAATAATCCAGACCATGTTCTGAGCCGCTGCCAGGCAGATCAGGCCCAGGGCAAAGGAGAGTCCCGCAGGGATCAGGGTTGCCTTGGTCCCCTTCTTATCCAGCAGGGTGCCCAGCATCGGGCGGGCCACCCATCCCACAAAGGAGGCCACAGTGGCAAAAATACCCACGTTGGCAATTCCCAGATCCTCCAGGGCGAAGGCCGCCAGGAACACCGTAAAGCCGCTTCTGGTTCCCTGGAAGCAGATATTCAGCAGCATAGGCATGACCGCTTCCTTGGCAAACAGGTTGTTCAGCTTGATCCCACTGAAGAAGGAGCCCTGCCGCTCCGGGGTCTTAGTGGGGGAGGTCAGCAGCACCAGCAGGCAGCCCACCGCCACAATACAGCCGAAGATCATGAACATGGTCGCATAGCTGAAACGGTTGGCCAGCTCAAAAGCAATGGGCTGGGAAATAGCGGAGGCAATCAGCTGGGAAACCATAAAGAAGCCCATGGCCGTCCCCAGATCCTCCCGGGGCACATATTCGCTGAGCACCACCGCCGTTACGGTGGAAATAAAGGTCCAGGCAATGCCGTGGATGATCCGGGTAGGCACGGCCCAGGAAATGTCCACCATGCTGCGGGAATACATGAACAGCACCACGGTAAACAGGGCTACCGCCATGAAATAGATTTTCTTTTTGTTGCCCCGGTCTACGATAGGCGCGGAAAAGGGGCGGATCACAAAGGCTGCCCATGCCTGGGCGCTGGCGATTAAGCCAACAACAGTCATGTCAAGGCCGCCGGCACGCCAGCCCGCGCTGGATGTGGCGGACGTCATGGAGTGCCCCAGGCAGATAATCGTGTACGCGATAAAAAGCATGATGAAGTTTTTGTTGGCAATCTCTGTAAACTTTTTCTTTTTGGGAGCTGCTTCACTCATTTTTTGTCTCTCCTCCTACAGTTTTTTTGGAATTCCGTCCATATTAAGAAGCAAGAACTGTGCCAATTACAGAAACCACCCTTTTCCGCCTTTTCCGTATAATGCACCTCCGGACAGATGTAACATTTTTTGTCCACCGGTGTTTCACTGGGACACCAGGCGAATTGGCCGCAGTGCAATCACAGCGGAGCTCTTTTGACCAGGAAAACCAGAAAAAGAGAGACCGGGAAATCTTCCTTGGAAGGCTTCCCGGCCCCTCTTTATCCTGCATTTTTCTCTTTCTATTTGCAGACTACCTGTCCGTTCCTAATAGCGCATACATTTCCGGATCACGCACAGGACCACTCCAGCCACACAGAAGGGCACCACCGTTCCGGCACAGCTCTCCAGGGCCCGCACAATCTGCATCAGGCCGCCGGTCAGGCCCACGGTGGTCTCCGGCAGCAGCGGCGCGGCCAAGCCGGACAGCAGGCACAGAACCGCCACCAGCGCTAAAATGGTCAGCCCCCGCCCGGTGTCAAAGTACAGGATCCGGTCCATACCGCCCAGATCCCGCCGGGACAAGGCCCACACCGCTCCAATCAGGCAGGCCAGGGACAGACAGACGCCGAAGGCCAGATAAACCGCCATCCCATAATTCCGCTCCGAAACCAGATTTCCAATCTGTCCCAGGGCCATCCGTCCGCTCCAGAAGGCCACCAGCAGCCGCGCCGACACCAACAGCAAGAGTGCCACCGTCACATAGCGCATCAAGGAGGTCAGCACCTTCAGGGCTGTGCTTCCCCTGCGGCTTTCCTCCCGCCGGACCGTTTTGGTCACCGTCTTCACCTTTTTGGTTTTTCCGCCGGAGCGGGCTTTCCCGCCAGAACGGGCTTTTCTTCCGGGGTGGGCACTTTCCTCCACATAAACCGGTTCCCGGCGGTTTGACTCCCGTAGTTTTGTTTCTTCTGCCCTCTTGCCATGAATGCCTTTTTCCCGGAAATGCTTTTCCCGGAAATTATTTTTTCTGCGGGACCTGCCCCGGCCCTTCCGCTCCTCCGGCTCCTCCTCCCAGTCTTCCGGGGCGTCCCAGTCATTCGAATCCTCCCACTCCTCCGGTTCTCCCCAGTCATCCAGGTCGTCCCCATCCTCCTGTCCGTCCCAGTCATCCGGATTTTCCCAGTCATCCTCCCAGACCCAGGAAGCTTCCTCTTCCCAATTTTCCTCCCGGGAGGCTTTCCTCTGTTTCTCAATAGGGGATTCCGGTTCCCATAACAAATCATCTTTATCTCGTTTGGTGGCCATCTACCACACCTCCTATATTTCCCTCTATGTGTGAGCCATTGTACCACGAAATCCCTTCCCCAGGCAACGGGCTCATAAAATCTTAAGGAAAACGTAAAAACACGGAAAGCCCTGTACTCAACTTCTTCCGAGGGCTTCCCGCGTTCAAAAAGGGGAGGATAAGTATTTATCTTTTCTCTTTTGTCTGATTGTAGTATTGCCGGAAAATTTCCTTCTATACACATTTCCACAAAAAAAGGAAAAATTTTTTTCGCCGGTTCCCATCCGGCGGTTCTTCCGCTATAATAGACAGGAGCGTTCCGGAACGTCCGGCAACGCCTTGTAAGCGTTAGCAGGGAGGAAGCGTAGGAATGGAAGCTTATACCGGTTTTGCCCAGGTGTACGATACCTTTATGAACAACGTGCCCTACCATCAGTGGGCAGACTATCTGGAATCGCTGCTGCAGGAGTACGGCGTGGCCCAGGGGCTGCTCCTGGAGCTGGGATGCGGCACCGGCACCATGGCCGAGGAGATGGCCGCCCGGGGATACGATATGATCGGTGTGGACTCTTCCGAGGATATGCTGTCCGAGGCGCTGGAAAAGAAATGGGATTCCGGCCACGAGATTCTCTATCTCTGCCAGGATATGCGCTCCTTTGAGCTGTACGGGACCGTGGCCGCAGCCTACTGCGTCTGCGATTCCCTCAATTACCTAACCACCCGCGAGGATTTGGTGCAGATGTTCCGGCTAGTCAACAACTACCTGGATCCCGGCGGTATTTTTGTCTTTGACTGCAATACGGCAGCGGAATACCGCAGCCCGCTGCGCCAGGCGCCTATTGTGGAGACCCAGGAGGGGGATACCATGATCTGGGAAAACCTCTGGGATGAGGTTTCCCGGGAGAACGAACACCGCCTGACCCTCTTCCTGCAGGAAGAGGATGGCCGTTACCGGAAAGAGGAGGAGATCCACATACAGAGGGCCTGGGAGCCGCCCCAGATCCGGGAAGCCCTCCGGGAGTCCGGATTGGAATTTGTCGCGGAATACGAAGCCTTCACCCGCCGGGAGCCGGACGCCGGTTCCTGCCGGATTTACTTTATTGCAAGGGAGAATGGAAAATGAACGATTACATGATTCGCGCCACTGCTGGCCAGGGAAAGATCCGCGCCTTTGCCGCCACCACCCGGGATCTGGTGGAGGAGGCCCGCAAACGCCATGACACTAGCCCGGTGGTCACTGCCGCCCTGGGCCGTCTGCTCACCGCCGGTGTGATGATGGGCAGTATGATGAAGGGTGAAAAAGACACGGTCACCCTGAAGGTGGAGGGGGATGGCCCGGTGAAATCCCTGACCGTCACCGCCGATTCCCAGGGGAATGTCAAAGGATTCCCCGCGGTTCCTCAGGTGCTGCTCCACGCCAACGCCCAGGGAAAGCTGGATGTGGCCGGAGCGGTGGGTATTGGCGTGCTCACGGTCATTAAGGATTTGGGGCTCCGGGAGCCCTACGTGGGAACCAGCATGCTGACCACCAGTGAGATTGCGGAGGATCTTACCTATTACTTTGCCACCTCCGAGCAGGTCCCCTCCTCTGTGGCCCTGGGCGTCCTGATGGAAAAGAACAACACGGTCCGGCAGGCCGGCGGCTTTATCCTCCAGCTGATGCCGGAGGTGGATGAGGAAACCATCACCCGCCTGGAACAGAAAATCGGCTCCCTTTCCTCCATCACCGCCATGCTGGACAAGGGCATGACACCGGAACAGATCCTGGAGTATGTGCTGGGGGATTTCGGCTTGGAGGTTCTGGACCAGATGCCGGTCCGGTTCTTCTGCGGATGCAGCAAAGAAAAGGTGCGGAGCGCCATTGTCACCCTGGGGAAAAAGGATCTGGAGGAGCTGGCCGCCGCCCAGGAAGCGGTGGAGGTGCACTGTGATTTCTGCAACACCAGCTACTGGTTTCAGCCGGAGGAGCTAAAAGAAATCCAGCAGCAGGCATAGCGGGCGGGAAGCGGGGCATTCGCCCGCCAGGCGCTTCAGGAAAAAACGGGGACCATCTTTTCAGTGGTTCCCGTTTTTTGATTCCAGCTGCTGAAGCAGGCTGGCTTTTTCTTCCTCCGGCTCCGCTTTCCGGCCTGTCTGCCCGGTAAGATAGTAAAACAGCTCTGCCCACTGGTTTGCGGAGTAATCTGTGCTTCGCAGCCTTTCCACTGATAGGCGCAGGCTGTGATGAGACAGCTTGGGTAAATCGGAAATATAGGTACAGCCAGCCGCAGCGCGCATATCTTCAAAAATGTCTTTTGTCTCCATCATCCCGCCCCCGATTCTTGTCTCCTTTTACGTAATTTCGGAATTTGTGTGGTATCTCGCCGCGACCAATTCAACTACTTCTGATGTTTTTCATCGGAACAGATATTAACCCGGCCTGCGCCAGATCAACGCCAAAGGTGCGCAGGATCCGCCTTCTACCGCATCTCCGTGCCCATCCGCAGAATCCGGAACATCCGCCGCGCTGCCCGGCCGTACAGTTCCTCCGCCCGGCTCAGCGCCTCCTTCAGCGGCATAGGGCCGTCCACCGTAGTCATCATGGCGGTGACGCCGTGGTCGTACAGCTGGTCCGCCCCGTCCCCCAGGCCGCCGGACAGCACCAGCACCGGAATGCCCCGCTCCCGGCAGCGGTGGCCAATGCCGCTAACCACCTTGCCAAAGGCAGACTGCCAGTCCGTCCGGCCCTCACCGGTGACAACGGCAGAAACCCCTTCCAGACGCTGGTCAAAACCGATCCAGTCCAGAACCGTCTCAATTCCGGAGCGCATTTCTGCCCCCAATACCAGGCATAGGGCGGCCCCTAGGCCGCCGGCTGCGCCGGATCCCGGGATCTCATTGGGATCCGCCCCAAACTGGCGGATCAGCACCTGCCGGTAATTTTCCATTCCCTTCTCCAGCCGCTCCTCCATTTGGGGCGTGGCCCCTTTCTGCCGTCCAAAGGTGCGGGTGGCGCCATCCGGGCCAGTGAGGGGATTGGTCACATCGCACATCACCGTAATGTGGGCGTCCCGGAGCTTCGGGTTCAGCCCGCTGACGTCCAGCTGCCGCAGCCGCTCCAGATCCTCCCCGCGCCCGGGAAGCTCCTGCCCCTGGGAATCCAGCAGGCGCACTCCCAGGGCTCGCAGGCAGCCCAGGCCGCCGTCATTGGTGGCACTGCCGCCGATGGCCACCGCCAGCTCCCGGCAGCCATCCTCCAGGGCCGCCGCTATCAGCTGTCCGGTACCAAAGGAGGATGCACGCAGAGGGTTTTTCTCCTTCTCCGTCAGGAGAGGAAGCCCGGAGGCGGAAGCCATCTCCAGGATACCTTTCCCCCCCTCCAGCCGTCCGTAGCAGGCGGAAACCCGGGTGCCCAGAGGCCCCTCTGCCTCCACCGGGACCCGATCCCCCTGGAGGGCCTGAATCACCGCGTCCGTGGTGCCCTCTCCTCCGTCCGCCACCTGCAGGCTGTCCCATTGGCAGCCCGGAAAAATCTCTTCCGCCGCCTCTCCCAAAAGCTCCGCCGTCCGGGCAGAGGAAAGGGTTCCCTTAAACGAATCCGATGCAAACAAAAACTTCATTTTCATTTCCTCCCTTATTTCTGTGCCACAAATACAGTGGAGGCGGCGGTAGCCAACACCCGCTTCCGGTTTTCTCCCTGCCAGAGCTCCGCCGTCACATAGGCCATGGTCCTGCCGCAGCCGTTGACCCGGACCTCCACCTCCACCGGCACGCCAATCCGCACCGGGCGGATGTAAGAAATCTGCAGATTTACCGTGGGGGAATCGCCAATGCCCGCCACGCCCCGGACCGCCGAACACATCGCATTGTCAAAGATGGCGGCAATCATGCCGCCGTGCATACCGCCGGCCGGATTCCGCATCCAGGGCTCGCTGGGGTACGTCATCCAGATTTTCCCCTCCAGGTAATCCACCTTCCGGACCTGGGGAAGCATCCGCGCCACCAGCCCGTCCGGGGCCAGCTGTACCGCATCCTCCACAGCCTCCTTCAGATTTGCCAACAGTTCTTCCTGATTTTTCGCATAGGGGTACATAGGAAACTCCTCCACACCGGTATACCGGACACAGTTTTCTCCATCATACCTGTTTTCCCGGAGAAATGCAAGCGGCGGTGCTTTCCGGTTTCTGAAAACAGAACCCCAAAAGCCCGCCGCCATTTCTGAACTGCTTTTCCGGTTACGCCATTTTTTGTACCCGGCTGAAGATCAAAAAACCGATGACAAACAGGACAGCCAGCACCGCCACGCCGCTGTTGGCGCTGCCGGTGATCTGGGCCGTCACACTGACCAGGCTGGTGCCCAGGAAGGATGCCCCTTTACCACAGATGTCAAAGAGGCCAAAAAACTCGCCGGAATTTTCTGCCGGGATGATCCGCGCAAAGTACGACCGGGACAGGGCCTGTACGCCGCCTTGGAACAGGCCCACGCAGACAGCCAGCAGCCAGAACTCCCACTGGCGGTCCAGCTGGATAGCAAACAGCGCAATAGCCGTGTAGGCCAGGATGCAGACCCGGATCAGCTTGCCCGTATCCCGGGTCTTGGCCAAGCGGGCAAAAACCACAGCACTGGGGAAGGCCACCAGCTGGGTCACCAGCAGCGCCACCAGCAGCCCCTGGGTGTCCAGGCCCAGGGCGCTGCCATAGGCGGTGGCCATGTCAATGATGGTGTACACACCGTCAATATAGAAAAAGAAGGCCACCAAAAACAGGAAAATCTTTTTCTTCTCCTGGATTTTCCGGAGTGTCTGCCACAGCTGGCGGAAGCTGCTGCGGATCACCTGCTGCTGCCGCTTTTCCACATAATATTTCTGCCGGTAATTCCGCAGCAGTGGCAGGGAACAGGCCAGCCACCAGACAGCGTTCAGGAGGAAAGCCGCCCCCATGGCCGCCTGCACCGTGATCCCCAGCTTTTCATAGAACAGGACCAGCACCAGGCTCAGAATAAAGGGAATGCAGCTACCCACATATCCCCAGGCATAGCCGTAGGAGGATACCTGATCCATCCGCTGTGGCTCCGTGACATCCGTCAGCATGGAATCATAGAAAATCAGGCTCACCGAGTAACCCACCCGGGCCAACAAGAACAAGGCCAGAAATGCCAGCCAGGAAGATGGGACCCACAGCACGGCCAGCCCCGCAATGCCCACGCCCATGCTGCCGGCAAACAGCTTTTTCTTGTATCCCCGGTTGTCCGCCACCGTGCCCAGCACCGGCCCCAGCAGCGCCACAATCAGGGTGGCCAGTGAGGTGGCGTATCCCCAGTATGCAAGGTAATCCACCTCCTCCACGCCTGCCGCAGCGCTGAGGGAGTTAAAGTAGATGGGGAAGATGGTGGAAATCAGCAGGGTAAACGCCGAGTTCCCTACATCATACAAAATCCAGTATTTTTCCAGTTTTGTCAGCTTTGTCTGCATACCTCTTCCTTTCCATTCCTCCGCACTCACTCAAAATCCCGGTCATACCGGGGATCCAACGGCTCCTCCCCTGCCTGCTTCTCCAGGAATTCCCGGATCAGACGGCAGGAAACCGGCACGGCCTCCTCCATCTGCTGGCGCAGGGTCCGGCAGATTTCCGCGCAGGCCGGATCTGCCTCCCGCCGGATCATCAGCCCCTCTAACCCTTCATACTGGCCGGCCAGCCGCAGCCCGGCCCGGACAATCCCTCGCTTGATCCGTCCTGGAGCCACAAACAGGTTCAGCACCCGCTTCATGGTGTCCAGGGCCTTCTGCACCTGGTCTGTCTCCACTTCAAAAAAGGGGGCAATCACCTGGGCATTTTCCCTGGTGGGATGGATGTGCTCCGTCACCCGGGTCCGGGAGGGATCCAATCCCCTCTCCCGCATCAGCACCGCGTCCAGCTCCGATTCCAGGTGGCTGTGGCTGATGGGCAGCTCCCTCACCGTCTGGTTGATCAGAGGATGGCACTGGCTGTCCAGCACAAAGTGGTTGATGAAGCCCAGTATGTACGCCAGGGCTGCCTCCGGATTCTGGCTCTTCGGAATCCGCTTCCGGGCCTTCTCAAAAAAAGCCCGGGCAGGTTTTTTGTGCATGCCGTAGCCCAGTTCCTTCACCGGGTTTTTAGCCAGCGGCTTATAGAAAAACAGAATATCCGGGCCGCTGAGGCCAATATCGTAGCAGGGCCGGTGGGCCTGAATCCGCTCTCCCAGGGCGGGCTCCAGCTGATCCAGCACCATCTGTCCGTAGACGGCATGGGTATAGGTTGCAGGCATAAAACACACTCCTTTCCTCTATTTTGCCGTGCATTTTACGGCATCCAGTTACACCCGAAGGGTGCTTCCCCTATTGGCCGCAGATTGCCATGTTCGTTGATTATACACGCTTGCCCGTTAGGTTTCCGTCAAATTCCTGTTAAGAACAGGAAAAATTTCTCTTGCATTTTTCTCTGCCCTGTGCTATATTCGTTTTCGTCTGCTGCGGCAGGCAACTCTGGAGAGTCTCCCTTTTGGGGAGCGCCGAAGGTGTACGGCGGCTGCGTACCGCCAATCTCTCAGGCAAAAGGACAGGGCATAAAATAATTCAATGGTGAACGCTGCGCGATCCGTTGTATGCGATGTTCTACTCTTTGGAGGGCTGAAAGTGAAAACTTCAGCTCTTATTTTTATTCTGTTTTTAAAGGAGAAACTGCTATGGACACGCTGCTGAACCTGGTCAATGAGGCCAACGACTTTCTCTGGAGCTTCCTGCTCCTGATCATTCTCTGCGGAACCGGAATCTACTATACCATCCGGCTGAAATTTATTCAAGTCCGTAAATTCGGCCAGGGCTTCCGTCAGGTCTTTGGGAACTTCCGCCTGAAGGGAGAAAAACGGGGGAAGGGGGAGATGACGCCCTTCCAGTCCGTGGCCACAGCCATTGCCGCCCAAGTGGGTACCGGCAACCTGGCCGGCGCCGCCACCGCCCTTTTGGGAGGCGGCCCGGGAGCTATTTTCTGGATGTGGCTCTCCGCCTTTTTCGGCATGGCCACCATCTACGCGGAGGCCACCCTGGCCCAGGAATATAAGACCCGGGATCCGGAGGGAAATGTAACCGGCGGCCCGGTCTACTACATCAAAGCCGCCTTCCGGGGACGTTTTGGAAAAATCCTGGCCACCCTTTTTGCCATCTTCATTGTGCTGGCCCTGGGCTTCATGGGCAACATGGTCCAGAGCAACTCCATTGGCGTGGCTTTCTCGGAGGTGTTCAACGCCCGGGGCATCCCTGTCCCGTCTCTGGCCGTGGGCGTGCTGGTGGCGGCAGTGGCTGCCTTCATTTTCCTGGGCGGCACCGACCGGCTGGCGGCGGTGGTGGAAAAGCTGGTGCCGGTGATGGCCCTGGTCTACATTGTGGGCAGCCTGATCCTCATCGGCATGAACGTGACCCAGATTCCCGCCGCCCTGCGGATGATCCTGGTGGGCGCCTTCCGTCCCCAGGCGGTGCTGGGGGCCGGCGCCGGCATTGCGGTCCGGGAGGCCATCCGCTTTGGCGTGGCCCGGGGCCTGTTTTCCAACGAGGCGGGTATGGGCTCCACGCCCCACGCCCACGCCCGGGCCTCCGCCAAGAATCCCCATGAGCAGGGCCTGGCGGCCATGATCAGCGTGTTCCTGGACACCTTTGTGATCCTGAACCTGACGGTGTTTGCGCTGCTCACCTCCGGGGTCCTGGACAGCGGAAAGGACGGCATTGCCCTGACCCAGGAAGCCTTTGTCTCCGGCTTCGGCAGCTTGGGCGACATTTTTGTGGCGGTGTGCCTGCTGTTCTTTGCCTTCTCCACCATTCTGGGATGGCACTTTTTTGCGGAGATCAACTTCCGGTATCTGTTTGGGGGCAAAGCGGTTAAGCTCTACTCCCTGCTGGTGGTGGCCTTTATCATTGTGGGCTCCACCCTGAAGGTGGATCTGGTCTGGTCCCTGGCAGACTTTTTCAACGGGCTGATGGTGATCCCCAATGCCCTGGCCCTCCTGGCCCTGAGCCCGGTGGTGGCGGGCATGGCCCGGAAATTTGGCGGGAGAAAACAGGGGCAGGATGCGCGCCGCCAATAGGCCCCTCCTGCGGCGGGTTATCGCCCCGGGGAGGCTGCGTTTGTAGGAAAACAAAAGGAGACAGGGCCGGCAGAACCCGGCTGTCTCCTTCTCTTGTCTATAGAGAAAATTTTCTCATCTGGGATACTGGTTTTTCCGGAAGGCTTCGATCATGGTGCTGGTCAGGCTCAGCAGGTTTCTGGGCTCCGGCACCTGCTCCCGGGGCAGCCAGACTGCCTCTGCCAGCTCCGTCTCATCCAGCCGGATCTCCGGGCTCCCATCCAGGTCCGCAAAGAACCCCATGAGGATGGAATCGGAGAAGGACCAGGGCTGGCTGGCAAAATACCGCAGATTTCGGACCCGCAGGCCCACCTCCTCCATCACCTCCCGGCGCACCGTGCCCTCCAGGGTCTCCCCGATCTCCGTGTACCCGGCAATGAGGGCATACTGGCCCGGAGGCCGCCCCGCGTACCGGGACAGCAGCAGCCGGTCTCCGTCCGTCACCGCCACAATCACCGCCGGGGAGATTTTGGGATACACCACGGTGCCGCAGGAATCACAGCAGAAAGCCCGCTCCGTCTCGCTGTGGCGCATGGGGCTGCCGCAGGTACCGCAGAACCGGTGCTCCCGCCGCCAACGGGCCAGCTGGCAGGCGGTGATCCCCGCATACCCCAGCCACCGGGGCTCCACATCCCGGAAAGCGTTTGCCGGGACCAGGTGACAATCCGGGAACCGCCCGGTCAGCCCGGAGGAATCCGCCGCGCCGGCGGGCACTCCTCGTTCCCCGGCAGCGTTCTGCCCTGCCGGAGGCCACACCCGATCCGCCTCCAGCAGGAAATAGGCGGTCTCATCAATGGTGAACAGGTACACCAGGTGCTCACGGGCCTCCGGGGCCTTCCCGCAGACCTCCCCCACCGTGGGGAAGGAAATCCGCCTCTCGCCCCGGAGCAGAATGCGGTTATTCTCCACCGCCATCACCGTGTCCGTATCCCTCGGCTCCCGCCGGTCCCCAAAGGCATTGTCATACCGGTGGGGTCCAATATCCTGGATCATACGTTGATCTCCGCCGTCACGCCCAGCAGCTCCCGGTTTTCCTCCAGGATGGGCTGGATCTCCTCGGCCAGGAACTCCTCGGTCTGCTCCTTGGCCCGTCCGGTGTACTTGGAGGGATCCATGGAGGCCTGCAGATCCTCCAGGCTCAGGCGGAAGGTGGGATCCGCCGCAATCAGCTCCAGCAGGTTGTTTTCCCGGCCATATTTCTTCACGTTCTCCCCGGCCACCATGGAAAGCTCCCGGATCCGCTCGTGCAGCTCCTGCCGGTCGCCGCCGGCCTTCACCGCATCCATCATAATATTCTCCGTGGCCATAAAAGGCAGCTCCGCCATCAGGTGCTTTTCAATGACCTTGGGATACACCACCAGGCCGTCCACCACATTCAGGTACAGATCCAGGATCCCGTCAATGGCCAGGAAGGACTCCGGCACGCTGAGCCGCTTGTTGGCCGAGTCGTCCAGGGTCCGCTCAAACCACTGGGTGGAAGCCACCAGCATAGGG
>CAJFTW010000037.1 GCA_904420025.1 Candidatus Pseudolachnospira avium | reverse complement strand
GTGGGGTTGGACATAATGCCGGAGAAATCCACCACGCGCTTTCCCGCAGCCTCCAGAATTTTCTTCACTTGATCGTAGATGCCATTTTTCCGAATGGAGCCGCCGCCGTAGGCCAGCATAACGTTCCGGCCGTACCCGGCCACAGCCTCCGCCAGGTGCTCCGGCAGCGCTCCCTCACCAAAATACACTTTCGTTGGATATTCATATACAAATTTCTGCATGACAATCCCTCCTCTCGGATTCTGTCTCTATTATAGAAGAAGCCCCGGAGGGAATGGAAGAAACAATAAGTTCTCGGGTATATACCCGTGGGTTTTAAGGGGAATCCTCCGGCTGTTCCAGCAGAGGGCTCTCCAGCTCCAGCAGATCCTCCACCGGGATCCGGGTGCCGTCCTGCAGCACCAGCATCCGCTGCTGCTCATCCAGCCGCTTCCAGGTACCGGAAATCCGCACCCGGGAGCCCCCTTCCTTCCGGTGATCCGGCCGGAAGTAGGTTACCGTCACCTCCGGCTGCTCCGCCCCACAGGCTTCCAGGAAGCGCAGCTTCCACTCCAGCTCCTCCTGCCCGCTGTCGCTGAGCTCCGGCCGCTCCTCGGTAAACCGTTCCGTCTCCCGGACCACCGCCCCGTAGCCGGTGAGGGCCGCAAAGGGGGAAAACTGGGCGGCCCGCTCCTCCCGCGGCATGGGCGGATGGACCCGGGAAACCGGCCGGGGCCGGTACAAAATATCCTCATACGGGCTTTTCATTACGCCTTGTGCCCTCCAATCTGTTCGTTCCGCTCCCGGGCGGTGGCTCCTTCTTCCAGGTTCATTCCCCGGAGCACCGCGTTTTTTCCGTACTTTTTTTGGATTCCCAGCATGGCCTTCTGCCATTTTTTCTCCCGCTCCTGCCGTGCCTCCTCCTGCTCCGCCTTCTCCGGCGGTTCCCCAAACAGCTCCAGCTGCTCATAGCGCTCCGCCTCCCGGGCTTCCGCCTCCCCCACCACATGGCCGGCCGCCATGGTCAGCCGGCGGATCATCAGCTCCGGGTCCACAATCCGGTCAAAGAGGGCGGCGGCAGCCTCCATGAGCCGGCTGGCGGAGGCGGTAAAGCGCCCCAGGTTCTCCGAGCCATGGGCATGGCGGGGAACAGCCCGCCCATACCGGTCCGAAGCCGTCTCCCCCTGATACGCGCCGCCGCCCCGGGTGTGGCGCAGGTTTTCCCGGTCATACCCCACGGTCAGCACCAGCTGGTCTGTCAAAAGCCCTTGATCCACCAGATCCAGGGCAATCCGGTCTGCCATTTCCCGGACCACCAGCCGGGCATTTTCAAAGGAATAGGCGCAGGGCAGCACCTGTCCGGCTCCTACGCTGCGGGCCGCCGGCTTATAAGCCTTAATATCCGCTATGGTACAGGGCTCCCACCCCCAGGCATGGTCGATCAGCAGCTCCGCATTGATTCCGAAGAGCCGGTACAGCAGTTCCTCATTGTAGTAATCTGTCTCCTTCCCCACGGAGCAGCGGGCAATATCCCCCATGGTGTAAAGCCCGTGGGCCTCCAGCTTTCTGGCATAGCCCGGCCCCACCCGCCAGAAATCCGTCAGCGGGCGGTGGGGCCAGAGGAAGCGGCGGTAGCTCATCTCGTCCAGCTCCGCAATCCGCACGCCGTTTTCATCCGGCGGCACATGCTTGGCGCCAATATCCATGGCCACCTTGGCCAGGTACAGGTTGGTGCCGATTCCCGCCGCTGCCGTAATGCCCACCGTCTCCTGCACCGTCCGGATGATCCGCACCGCCAGCTCCCGGGCGGTCAGCCCATACGTCCGCAGATAGCCGGTGACATCCAGGAACACCTCGTCAATGGAGTAGACGTGCATATCCTCCGGCGCCACGTATTGAAGGTACACCTGATAGACCCGGGCACTGTACTCCATGTACAGCGCCATCCGGGGCACCGCCACCAGATAGTCCAGGGCCAGCGACGGGTTAGCCTGGACCTGGGAATCTTCCCAGGAAGAACCGGTAAGGACGCCCCCCGGCGCCCGGCGGCTCCTCTCCCCATTGATCTCCTTCACCTTCCGCACCACCTCAAACAGCCGGGGCCTTCCGGGGATCCCATATGCCTTTAGAGACGGGGAGACCGCCAGGCATATTGTCTTCTCTGTGCGGCTTTCATCCGCCACCACCAGGTTGGTGGCCATGGGATCCAGCCCCCGCTCCCTGCATTCCACGGAAGCGTAAAAGGATTTCAGGTCAATGGCCAGATAGGTATGTTCCGCCATGGGGCTCGCTCCTTTCCAACGCCGTTGTTTTAGATCTGCTTTTAGTATAACACTCGAACATATGTTTTTCAAGGGGTACTTCTTTTTTTCTGAGGAATCAATTCCCCTGTGGACAACAAAGCGGCGGATCGAAACCTGCCGATCCGCCGCTTTGTGAAGGAGAGATGATAGGAGAGGGATTCCCGGGGAAGCGTCAGCTTTCCCGCTCCACCGTGCCCTCCCAGGAATCCAGCTTTTTCTGGCTGGAAGCTTCATCATACCAGTGCCGGGTCACCGTCTTGGCCCGGGTATAGAACCGGTAGCCGTCCATTCCCAGGCCATGCCGCGTCACACCCACCGCCATGTTGGCCGGGGAACCGCCCACAAACTTTTCAAAATACCGCACCTGCTTCAGCGGCTTAAAATCTTCCTGCACCTGGCCGCTGTAAGCCGGGTTCAAATCCACGGTGATCCGCCCCAGGAATATCAGATCCAGGGGCGGCTGCCGTCCCATTCCCAAACGCCCATCGTCTCCTCCTTCCGCACAGCTGGCTGAGAGCCGTTTGCTCTCTGTGCCTTTGTGTTTTTTGTACAATTAACGTGCTTTTATGTGCTTTCATATTACCACATTTTGATGGAAAATCAAGTGTTTTTTGTGCAAAAAAACCGGTGATCTGCCCTTTTCCGCAAATCACCGGTTCTGTATCCGCCGGATTCGTTTTTAAATTTTTCTCTCTCCCGCCTGTTTTCCGTCATCCGCAGGTGTATTTGGTCCGGATGTCTATTTTGGTATACAGCTCCGGTTTTTCCGGGTCCTGGTCCCAGCGCAGCTTGTCCAGCATGCGGGACACCGCCGCGTAGCCCTGGGTATACCCGTCCTGGTCAATGAGGAAATCCGCACATCCTTCCCGCAGCAGCGCCGCGTTTTTGGGAGTGGCGTCATACAGGACCACCCGCGGCCTTCTGCCGTTCCAGAGGGAGTCGGCCTTCCGGATACCGGCCTGTCCGCCGGATACCAGCAAAATCCCGCCCAAATCCGGGAAAGCCTCCGCCGCCTGCCGCAAGATAGCCTCCACCTCCTCTGTCCGGTCGTAGCTGGGCTGCACGCCGGCCAGCTCCATATCCGGAAAACTCTCCCTCAGCTCCGCTGAAAAGCCCTCCATCCGCTGCATGCCGGCGCTGTTCAGGAAATTTCCCACAATCCCCAGGACGCGCCCCCTGCCGCCCATCAGCATTGCCAACAGCCCGGCGGCGGCACGCCCGCTCCGCCGGTTATCCATTCCCACAAACGCCAGCTTCTCCACACCCACAATATCTGTGTTAAAGGTAAGCACCGGCACCCGTTTTTCTTGCGTAAGGCGGTTCAGGCAGCCCCGCACGGTTTCGCAGTCTACCGGCATAATCACCAGGCCGTCTATCCCCAGCTCCTCCAGCGCCCGGATCTGCCGCACCTGAGCCTCCCCGTCTACCCCGGCGCACTCCCGCACAATCACCTCGACCCCGTGGAGAGCTGCTTTCTGGGAGGCTTCCTGAATCCCGCGCATCACCTCCGCCATAAAAGATGCCCCAGCCAGCTGGGTAACCACCCCAATCCGCTTCCGCACGGCAAGGGCAATGACCTCCCCCTTTTCCGCCGCTTTCCGCTGGGTCTTTGTCAGATACCCCAGCTCCTGGGCAATCCGTTCCACCTTTCTGGCCACATCCTGGTCCACCTTGCCCCGATGGTTCAAAACCCGGTCCACCGTCCCTCTGGATACCCCGGCCATTTCCGCAATCTGCTTAATTGTTCCCGGCATGTTCTCTCCTGTCCGCATATGCTTGTGTGTTTTTACCAATAAGCACAGTATAAAGCACACGGGCGGAAAAAGCAATGGGAATTCATTTATTGACATGCGGCGGCGGCTTTTATAGAATAAGGAAAGAAGCAACACCCAAACGGATTGCACGGAACACCGAATCTATGATAAGGAAGGAGTCTGGTCCTGCTTGACCTGGAAAGAAGCCTGCTCCATTCTGGGGGTTTCCCCGGAGGCTCCCATGAATGAGATCAAACGAGTCTACCGGCAGCGGATGCTGCAGCTGCACCCGGATGTCTCCCCTGCCGCTTCCTACCCCTACACGGTCCAGGAGGTGAACCGGGCCTATGGGTTCTTAAAGAAAGGGGAAGCCCGGGAACCGGACCGGGGGACAGCCCGGGAAGAGGCCAGCCGGTTCTGGGATGCCCCCCTCAACCAGCACGCCTACCGGGAACGGGAGATCTACTGCCCGGCAGAGGGCGCCGACGGGGAGATCCTGGGCCATTTTTCCCTGGCCCGGGGCAAATATCTCTGGACGCCGGAGGAGGAATTTTCCCTGTTCCTCCAAAGCATCCACCACTGTGCCCGGCAGATTCTGGAGGAGTGGGAGGCAGCCCACCATTATCCCGGCGTCCCGTCAGGCCAGGGGCTGGCCAACCAACTGCCTTTGCTGGCCGAACTGACCTACCTGCTGGCCCAGCAGTACGTGGACGGTACCGCCCTGCTGGAAGTGCTGGCCCGGGAGGAAGCCCCTGCGGCGGACGGCAGCCGTCTGTTCGCTCTGCCCGCCGACCTGGAAGGATGCAGCCGCAGGCTGGAGCCGGGGGAGGCCCTGTACCCGGCCCGGGTCCGGCAGCACCGGCTGTATGTGCGGGACCGGGCCGGCCAGGAGCTGGGCTACCTTTCCTTTCCGGACAACCGGCTGTACTATGCAGTCATTCCCCTTTTTGAGCAGCGGCGCGTCCTGGTAAAAATCCGGCTAGCTGCCGGAGAAAGCAGCCCAGCCGCAGAAACAAGCGCCCTGACTGCCGGCGGTTCCCGCCGCCGGGCAGGCCGCCGCGCCACCTCTGGCCCCCATCGGCTCCAGCTGTGGCTGAAGCTGCCCCCGGAGCACAGCGCCATGCCGGAGGATTTGAATCTGCGGATTCGTCAACTGCTGGAAGGAGGTTTCCATGGAACAAATGTCCCTGTTTGAGCGGGAGGATTCGGTGCCCCTGGCGGCCCGGCTGCGGCCCCAGACCCTGGACGAGATTGTGGGGCAGGAGCACCTGCTGGGGGAAGGGAAGGTGCTGCGCCGCCTCATTGAGAGCGACCGGATCTCTTCCATGATCTTCTGGGGGCCTCCCGGCGTGGGAAAGACCACCCTGGCCCGGGTCATTGCCAACCACACCCAGGCCTCCTTTATTGATTTTTCCGCTGTCACCAGCGGCATTAAGGAAATCCGGGGCGTCATGCAGCGGGCGGAGGAGAACCGCCGGTATGGGGCCCGGACCATTGTGTTTGTGGATGAGATCCACCGGTTCAACAAGGCCCAGCAGGACGCCTTCCTCCCCTTTGTGGAGAAAGGGAGCATCCTGCTCATTGGCGCCACCACGGAGAACCCTTCCTTTGAGATCAACGGGGCCCTCCTCTCCCGGTGCAAGGTCTTTGTGCTCCACAGCCTGACCACCGAGGATCTGGTCAAACTGCTCTCCCGGGCCCTCTCCGACCCCCGTGGCTTTGGAAACCAGAAGGTGATCCTGCCGCCGGAGCTGCTGGAGGCCATCGCCCGTTTTGCAAACGGGGATGCCCGCATGGCCCTGTCCACCCTGGAGATGTCTGTCCTCAACGGGGACTACCAGGGGGACACAGTCACCGTCACCCGGGAAACCCTGGAGCAATGCACCTCCCAAAAGTCCCTGCTCTATGACAAGAAGGGGGAGGAGCATTACAACCTGATTTCCGCCCTTCACAAGTCCATGCGCAACTCGGACCCGGACGCGGCAGTCTACTGGCTGGCCCGGATGCTGGAGGCCGGGGAGGATCCTCTGTACGTGGCCCGGCGGGTGATCCGCTTTGCCAGCGAGGACGTGGGGTTGGCGGACCCCCGGGGGCTGGAGCAGGCGGTGGCCGCCTACCAGGCCTGCCACTTTCTGGGCATGCCCGAGTGTACCGTACACCTGACCCAGGCGGTGGTCTACCTGTCCCTGGCGCCCAAATCCAACGCCCTGTACACTGCCTACGAAAGCGCTAAGAAGGACGCCCTCACCCAGCTGGCGGAGCCGGTACCCCTGGTCATCCGCAACGCTCCCACCCGGTTGATGCAGGAGCTGGACTACGGGAAGGGTTACCAGTACGCCCACCATACGGCGGAGAAGCTGACCAACATGCAGTGCCTGCCGGACTCCCTGGAGGGCCGGGAATACTACCGCCCTACCGAGCAGGGGCTGGAAGCACGGCTGAAGGCACGGCTGGAGCAGATCAAGGAATGGAAAAAAGAGCACGCAGACAAATGAGCCGTTCGGCTATATTGATACCAAAACGTTGGGCCAGGCGATCCGGGACCGGCGGAAGGAGCTCCACTATACCCAAGCCTACCTGGCGGAATTTACCGGCTTCAACGTCAGCTTTATCTCCGACGTGGAACGGGGGAAACCCACCGCGGAACTGGGGAAAACGCTTCGGCTGCTCCAGACCCTGGGGCTGGAGCAGCTGGTGGAGAAGCGGGGGTAAACAAATCCTGCAAAAGGGAGGAATCCGAAATGAGAGAAAATAAATACGACGATGCGGCTTTTTTCCAGAAATACAGCCAGATGGACCGTTCCCGGGAGGGGCTGGACGGGGCCGGGGAATGGTCGGAGCTGCAGAAGCTGCTGCCGGATTTCTCCGGCAAGCGGGTGCTGGATCTGGGCTGCGGCTACGGCTGGCACTGTCGGTACGCAGCGGAGCACGGCGCCTCCCAGGTGCTGGGGGTGGACATCTCCTACCGGATGCTGGAGCGGGCCCGGGAAATCAATGAAACTCCTGTCATTGTGTACCGGCGAGCCGCCATGGAGGACCTGGTGCTGCCGGACGCTTCCTGTGATGTGGTCTTAAGCTCTCTGGCCTTCCACTATGTCCGGGATTTTGAGCCGCTGGTGGCCCGGATCCGCCGCTTTCTTCCCACCGGAGGCACCTTTGTCTTTTCCGTGGAGCATCCGGTTTTCACGGCCCACGGAAGCCAGGACTGGTACTACGACCAGGCGGGAAACATTCTCCACTTTCCAGTGGACAACTACTATTACGAAGGCCCCCGGGAAGCCACCTTTCTGGGAGAAAAGGTCATCAAATACCATCGGACGCTGACCACCTATCTGGGCACACTGCTGCAAAACGGCTTTGCCCTGCGGCAGGTGGTGGAGCCACAGCCCCCGGCGCACATGCTGAACCGGCCCGGCATGCGGGATGAAATGCGCCGCCCTATGATGCTGCTGGTGGCGGCGGAGGCCGTGTGACATGGAATACAAAATCGGAACCGTAGCCAAACTGCTGGGGATCTCCCCGGAGGGGCTCCGGCTGTATGAACGCAATGGCATTCTGGTCTCCCACCGGCGGGAGGAGGAAAACGGCTACCGCTACTACAGCCGCCTGGATATTACCGCTCTCCTGCGGGCCCGGGCCTACCATCAGTACGGCTTTTCCCTGAAGGAGACGGAAGCCCTGATCAATACGGATGACGTGCAGTATATCGGGCAGGAGTACCGGCAGCGGGCCGAAGCCCTGGAGGAAGAGATCCGCCGGAAGCAGCATACCCTGGACTACCTGCGGCAGATCTCCGCTCTTCTGGAGCAGCTGCCGTCCCAGCTGTGGACCATCCGGCCGGAAACCCGCCCCGGGATCCACCGGCTGGAGTTTATGCGGGGGGATGAACTGATTCTGGAGCCGGAGCATATTGGCCTGTTCTCCCAGTGGGCCGGCCTGGCACCCTTTGCCTTTGCCTCCCAGCGGAACTCCTGGGCCCGTCTGGAGGAAGGGCAGGATGAGAGCTTCTCCGCCGTGGGCATTCTGGAGGAGGATGCCCGGATTCTGGGGATGCCGGACTGCCTCTCCGGCGGCACCTACTACCCGCCGGTGCCCTGCCTGTACACGGTGGTGGAGTTTTCCGAGGAAAACGCCTCCTGTGTCCAATACCTGGCCCATCTGCGGGAATACGTTCACCGGCATCACCTGGCCGTGGCCGGGGATCCCATCTGCCGCACCTTCCTGTCCCTGAACAAAAAGGAGAACTACCGGCGTTTCCGGCAGGTGTGGCTGCCCATCGCCTGACCGGCACCTTCTTTTTTATTCCAGAATTTCCTTCTTCTTGACTCTACACCAGGTGTAAGGATTATAATCCCAAGGTCAGGAAGGAGGAATTTTTGTGAGTACCTGGAGAAAAGCCCTGAAACTTTTTGGACAATTCTTTCAGTTTGGCTGCTTTACCTTTGGAGGCGGATGGAGTATCATCGCCCAGATGCAGAAGCTGTACGTGGAGAAAGAGAAAAGCATCACCAGCCAGGAGATGCTGGACATCACCAGCGTGGGACGGAGCCTGCCCGGAACCATGATCGGCAATGTGGCCATGCTCTACGGATACCGGGTGGGCGGCCTTGCCTGCGGGATCGTCTGCGTGGTAGCCATGATCACGCCGCCCATGATCGTGCTGTCCGTGATCACTTATTTTTATACCATTTTCAAGGAAAATATGTGGGTTGTCAGCGCCATGACCGGCGTCCGGGCCGCCATTGTCCCCATTATCGCCAGCGCGGCCATCAACATGGTCAAGGGAGCCTTCCGCTTCCCTCCCTGTTTTCTGCTGGCGGCCCTGGCCTTTGTGCTGTACTTTTTCTTTAATGTCAGCTGCGTGGTACTGGTTCTTCTGGGGGTTGTCTGCGGTTTTCTGATCTGTGAGATTTATGAGAGGAAGGAGGGCAAACGCCATGGTTCTGACGCTGATTAAACTGTTCTGGAGCTTTTGTAAAATCGGCTTTACCAGCTTTGGCGGCCTTTCCATGATCCCTCTGATCTCCCACGAGGTGGTCTCCAACGGCTGGATGAACCTGAGCGAGGTTTCCGATATTGTAGCGATTGCGGAGATGACGCCCGGCCCGCTGGGCTTAAACTGCGCCACCTTCGCCGGCATCCACGCCGCCGGGATTCCGGGGGCCATTGTGGCCAACCTGGGCGTGCTGATGCCCACCTTCACCGTGGCCGCCGTGGTGGCCCTGTTCTTCCAGAAGTTTCAAAAGAGCCACCGGATGGAGGAGGTGCTCACCGGCGTGCGTCCGGTCTGCATTGGACTGCTGGCAGGGGTCATTGCTTCCTTCTGCCAGACCAACTACGTGGTGAACGCCTCCGTCAGCCCCGGTGCCATCCTCATTGGTGTCGTGGACCTGGTGCTGCTGTTCAAATGGAAGCTCAGCGTACCCAAGGTAATTTTGCTCAGCGCGGCCATGGGCCTGGTTTTGTTCCACTGACCGTGCCGGTCACTCCGGAAGGGAATCCGCGCATTCCAGTTCGATGTCAATGAAGCGGATATAGATGCCGCAGACATCCCCTTCCGGGTCATAGCCAAAGTAGCAGGGATAGACACCGTCCCCCCAGCCGGAGGCAAATAGCGGCACGTTGCAGTCCGTGCCCGGCACGGTCCAATTCAGCCAGTCGCCGCCCTCCCGCTGGTACTGGGGATGGGCCTGGAAATTCTCCTCCAGCAGGTCGCAGAACAGATCGTTGTAGGGATCAATGCCGTCTTCTTCCGCCTCCCGCTGCTCCCAGTACTTCCGGAAGGCCTCCTGGGTCTGGATGTCTGCTATGCAGCCCATGCCGGCGTCCACAAAGAATCCAAAGAACTCGTCCTCTCCGATCTCCTCATCCAGGTTCTCATCCCCCACCATTCCCAGCTCATACCGGACCGGCTTTTGATCGCGGACGGCCACCTTCACGCAGGCATAGCGGTCTCCATACTCCTGGCTGCGCATGACGCAGATCCGCACCGGGTAGGTTCCGGTGGGCACCTTCTGCAGGTAGGGCTGCGCCTCCCCCAGCGTAACCAGCGGGTCACAGGCCACAATGGTCCCGGTGGGAAAGTGTACCGTGCCAATATCCAGCACATCCACCTCCATACCGCCGATTTTCTTTTCTGTGAAATAGGCATCCAGATCGGTCTTGCAGTCCAGGCGGTTCTTTACCGCTTCATACTTCTCCATCCATTGGTTTGTGGGCATCTTGACACTCCTTCCGATGATTTTTTACAGAAATGGAACCAGGTATACCGGCAGCAAAAGGGTATTCCCGTCCTTCTGCAGATCCTTTGTATAAACCAAATACTTTTCCCATATTCTCCCGGAATATTTTT
>CAJFTW010000036.1 GCA_904420025.1 Candidatus Pseudolachnospira avium | reverse complement strand
CACGATTTTTGTACGGTATTTTCTGCGTTTGCACGCAGCAAAAATCGGCGCAGGAAACGTCATAAAAAAACATTTATGACGTTTCCTATAGTATAGCAGGATTGCTTGTATCTTTACAAGTCTAAAAAAGGGCTCGGAAAGTTTCGGAAACAAGGGCAAGCCCGCCTCATAGGATACATTATAAAAAATGAACCATGGAGGTTTCTTACAATGAGTGATTTGACGGCAACCAACTGCGGCGGCGGATGCAATTCCGGATATGGACTGGGCAACGGATGCAACCTGATTTTCCTGATCCTTCTGCTGAGCTGCTGCTGCGGCAACGGCGGCAATCCTCTGAGCGGCGACGGAAACGGCTGCGGCTGCGACAACATCCTCTGGATTCTGCTGATCCTGTGCTGCTGCGGCAACGGCGGCTTCTGCTGATCCCGCTCCGGCGGACGGCGGGGGCTTCCCGTCTTGCGTTCCTGTGACTTTAGGGGCGGCAGGTGTGCGTCACCTGCCGCCCCTTTGCGTATTCCCGCGCCCATCTTCTTGCCAAAGAAGCCGGCCTGCACTATAATAAAAAGAAAAAACAAGAGGATAACAATATGAAAACAGGACTGGTTTTGGAAGGCGGCGGCATGCGCGGCATCTACACCGCTGGAGTACTGGACGTGCTGATGGAGCAGGACATTCACTTTGACGGGGTGGTAGGCGTCTCCGCCGGTGCCATACATGGCTGCTCCTTTGTCTCCAGGCAGCACGGCCGCAGCATCCGCTACTACTGCAAATACTGCCGGGACAAGCATTTTATGAGCCTGTACTCCCTGCTGACCACCGGCAATCTGGTGGGCGAGGACTTCTGTTACCACCAGATCCCTGAAAAACTTGACCCCTTTGATGAGGAGGCCTTTGCCAACTCTACCACCCGCTTCTATGCGGCCTGCACCGATGTGGAAACCGGACGCCCGGTGTATGTGCGCATCCGGCGGATGAAGGAGGGCGTCCGTTATCTGATGGCCTCCGCCTCCATGCCCCTGGTCTCCCGGATTGTGGAGGTGGGAGGACGGAAGCTGCTGGACGGCGGTATTGCGGACAGCATTCCCCTCCGGGCCTTCCAGCGGGCCGGCTATGAAAAGAACCTGGTGGTGCTGACCCGGCCTGCCGGCTACCGGAAGAAAGAGACCCGGAACCTTCTGGGGAAAGCAGCCTACCACCGCTACCCGGCCTTTGTGCGGGCCATGGGCCTCCGGCCCCGGCGCTACAACGCCACGTTGGAGTATATTGCCCGGCAGGAGGAGGAGGGGAACATCTTTGTGATCCGCCCCTCCCGAGACCTCCATGTGGGACGGACCGAGAAAAACCCGGACCGGCTGCGGGAGCTGTACCAGCTGGGCCGGGAGGACACGGAAGCGGCACTGAAACGCCTGCAGGAATTTCTGCCGTAGCCAAACACCCCAGGGCTGCCGGTTTCCCGGTCCCTGGGGTGCCATTCTCCGCCCGTTGAAGAGCTTCCCGCCTGCATCCTGTCGTTTTCCTCTACGGCCTGGGCCGCCCTCCGGGTTTCTGGCTTTCCCGCTCTTTCCCGTCCTGCTCCGGCCGGTGCTCCCGGCGGCGCAGGCATTCCTCCTCCACTTCATATACGGCGTTGCCGTCAATCATCAATCTGGTTCGCATCTCGGTTCCCTCCCAACGCATCGCAGGGCAGGCATTCCCGTGCCTCCCCTTACCAGTATATGGGAATCTTCCCGGCAGGTCCCTGCATATATTGAAAGCAAAAGAGGTGAGGTGAAACCGATGAGTGAAAACAGCAACTGGCAGGATGACCCCAAGCTGAAAAACATCGGCAATGACAAGCTGCAGTATCTGATGAACATGATGTCCGAAATGAATGGAAAGGATCCAAATTCTCTGCTCCCCTTTCTCATGGGGCTATCCGCCGCGTCCGAAAAAGGCGGCATGGAATTTACCGATAATGAAACGGACCTGATCCTCCAGGTCCTCTCGCAGAGAATGACGCCGGAGGAACGGTCCCGCATAGATATGATACGAAATCTTTCCCGGATGATTGCTATGAAGAATAAGCTTAAAAAGTAATGTCATTTTTCCGGTGCAGCAGCCTGGCACCATGGACAATGGCAAAGCTTCCTGCCACCGCTGCCAGCACAATGGTGACGATGCCTACCACCACATTAAAAATCCCGGCACTTTTCATAACCTGATACACTTTTTCCATGGGATCACCTCCTCCCGTGAAAGGAAAACACCGGACGGCGCGGCCTGTCCCGCCGTCCCCTACAGCCGGTATTTCTCCGGCATTGCCGTCTGAAACACGTCCAAAGCATCCAGCCCCAGCTCCACCAGAGCCATCTCCGTGCAGCCGTCCTTGTCCGCCACCAGAATGTATCCGCCGCCCTTTTTCCGGGAGACAAAATCCCGCATGCGGATCTTTTTCCCCCGTCCCACGTAGGGAGTCAGAGCCTCGGATGTATTCTCTGTCAGGGCTTCAATTTCCTCCCGGCTGTAGGTCCGGGCCACCTTCTCCCCCAGGAACCGTCGGATGACGCGGATTTCCACCCCTTCTCCGGACAGGCGGTACTCATAGCGCCCCTTGCCAAAAACCAGATACAAGGCCGCTGTCAGCGCCAGGAGCACCACCGCCGCCCCTATGGTCATGGGGGTCGGCGTCTGATATGCTGTCAGCAGATAGATCAGTGCCGCCCCGCCCAAAAGCGGCAAGCACAGCTTCAGCGGCTCCGGCATAGCCATGGGAATCTGAAAACGGTACTCATCCATTGCCAAACCTCCTCACTTTCCCGGACAAACCCGCACACTCCCAAACAGGAGCGGCATCATTTTCCGCGTCTGCTCCAACAGGGATTCCTGCCCGTCGGAGATACAGTATTCATACACCAGCGCACGCTCCGCGATCACATAAAGCTGGGCAATCTCATAAAAAGGCATGTCCCGGGTGATCTGCCCCCGGCGCTGCCCCTCATCCACCAGCTGATTGACAATTTTATAGTAGAAGCGATTCTGATCCACCAGATGCTTATCCCCTTTTTTGGTTACCTGGGAGGCGTACATAAACGCCAGCAGGTCAATGGGGATCTCCTTCTCAATCATGCCATGGACTTCCATGCAAAGATACAGGAGCTTTTCATAGCTGTCCATCTCCGGATCCAGTGTCTGGAGGATTTCTTCATACTTTTCATCAAAGATAGAGGAGAGGGAGCTGAGCAGCTCGTCCTTCCCGCTGTAATAGTGATAGAAGCTTCCCTTGGATGTGCCGGATTCCGATATGATATCATCAATAGTGGTATTCTCATATCCTTTTTCATGGAACAACTTCCAGGCAGTTCGCGCGATCTTGCCCTTGGTGTTCTCTCTTTTTGCCATAGACCATTACCCCTTATCAAAACTGTATCTACTATAACATTGAAAAAATCGGAAGTAAAGAGAATTTCCGGAACTTTCTCGGAAACTTTTTTAAAAATCCTCTTGATCTTTTGTTCAATATATCGTAATATAGACTCAAGACTAGAACGCAGTCTATTTCAAGGAGGCGAGGAGAATGGAAAAACCTACGGTATTCAATATCCAGAAATATTCCATTCATGATGGCAACGGCATCCGTACCACCCTGTTCTTCAAGGGCTGCCCTCTTTCCTGCCAGTGGTGTCACAACCCGGAAAGCCAGCGGTATTCCGTGGAGTTGCTGTACTACCATGAGCGGTGTACCTACTGTGGTACCTGCGTGGAGGTATGTCCCCAGAAAGCCAGCGTCTGGGACGGGCGCCGGATCAAGGTGGACCGCTCCAAATGTACCGCCTGCGGCATCTGCGCGGACGAGTGCCTGGCAGGGGCCCGGGAGATCGCGGGAAAGACCTACACGGTGGATGAGCTGGTACAGGAAGCGGCCAAGGACCAGATGTTCTACGAAGAATCCGGCGGAGGCGTCACGCTGTCCGGCGGCGAGGTCATGTGCCAGGACATGGATTTTATAGAAGCCCTGTGCAAAAAGCTCTACCGCCGCGGTTACAGTATTGACATTGACACCTGCGGTTATGCCCCGTACGAAAATTTCACCCGGATTCTGCCCTACGTGGACGTGTTCCTCTATGACATCAAGCTGATGGATCCGGAGAAACACCAGAAATATGTAGGCGTGGACAATCACCAGATTCTGCAGAATCTGATCCAGTTGAGCAGGGATGGAGCCAAGATCAACATCCGGATCCCGTTGATCCAGGGGGTCAACGCGGAGGACGGCTTCATCAAAGAGGTGATCCGTTTCCTGCAGGAAAATCAGATCCGCACAGTGGGGGTCAACCTGCTGCCCTACCACAACACCGGCAAGAGCAAGTACGCCAACCTGGATCGGGGTTACGCGGAGGAGCTTTTCAAAGTACCGCCCACGGAGCAGATGGAACGGTTCCGTCAGATGTTCCAGATGAGCGGATTTCAAAATATTAAAATAGGAGGATAAGAAAATGGAAGAACGCGGAATGAACGAGCGGGTTCGCAAACTGCGCCGGCAGAGCATGGAAGCGGTAGCCCATTTGGATATGGAGCGCGCCCGTCTGATGACGGAGGCGTACAAAATGTACGAGGGTACCGTCTCTGTGCCGGAAATGCGCGCGCTGGCGCTGAAGCACTACTTCAGCAACAAGACCCTGTGCATCAATGACGGCGAGCTGATCGTCGGCGAAAAGGGCGACTCTCCCCAGGGCTCCCCTTCCTTCCCGGAGCTGTGCTGCCACACCGTGCAGGATATGCACGTGATGAATGACCGGGATCTGATCAGCTTCAAGGTGACCGATGAGGACATTCAGTATCAGAAGGATGTGATCATCCCTTACTGGGAGAACCGTTCCATCCGCCACAAGATCCTGGAGAACATGACGCCGGAATGGAAGGCTGCCTATGAGGCCGGCATCTTCACCGAGTTTATGGAGCAGCGGGGACCGGGCCACACGGTAGGTTCCATTAAGATTTACCAGAAGGGCTACCTGGATTACCAGAATGACATCAACGAAGCCCTGGCCAACCTGGACTACTTCAACGATCCGGAAGCCCTGGATAAGAAGGCGGAGCTGAACGCTATGAGCATCTGCTGCGATGCCATCATGATCCTGGGCAAGCGGTACGCCGCCTATGCCCGCCAGCTGGCGGAGGAGACCGATGATCCCCAGAAGAAGGAGGATCTGCTGCTGATCGCCCACAACTGTGATGTGGTTCCGGCCCACAAACCCGAAACCTTCCATCAGGCCCTGCAGATGTACTGGTTCACCCACCTGGGCGTGACTACGGAGCTGAACCCCTGGGATGCCTACAGCCCCGGACGTCTGGATCAGCACGTGTATCCGTTCTATAAGGCGGATGTGGAGGCCGGCATTCTGGATGACAGCCGTGCTCTGGAGCTGCTGGAGTGCCTGTGGGTGAAATTCAACAACCAGCCGGCGCCGCCCAAGGTCGGTATCACCTTGAAGGAAAGCAGCACCTACACCGACT
>CAJFTW010000035.1 GCA_904420025.1 Candidatus Pseudolachnospira avium | reverse complement strand
GCCGGTGCACAGCGGAGGTCTCCGCTGTGCACCGGCTGCTTCTCTTCTCGATTCATTGGTTTCCATTCTGTAGAAAGTCCGCAATCAGCGCCCACACGCCGTCTGTCTCCATCCCCAGCTTCCAGCCGCCGATTCCCGCCAGATTATAAGGGGCCACCGCATTCAGCTTGGCCTCCATGGAAGCCTCATCCTCCACCCATAGCTGGCAGGAAACCCCAGAGGAGCGGTCTGCTTGGGCAAAAGTCTGTCCCAGTTCCGCCATCCACTCCTGGCTGAAATTGTCATACTGTGACAGCTGATCCAGCACTCCCTGCACCTCATTCATCCCCACGGTGGAGGAAGTAACCACACCACTGTTGTCTTCCCAGAGGCGGGTGTAAAAGGGAAGGGCACAAATCACTTTCTCCGCCGGAACCTCCTGAAGTGTATCCTCCACCCCCTGGCGCACAAACTCCAGGGAGGAAGTGGAACCAGGCTCCGACCCATTGTAATGCTCATCGTAAGCCATAACCACCACATAATCAGCCACTACCCCCTGCTCGGCCCGGTGATAGTGTTCCGTCCATGCGGAAGGCACATAGTTGTCCACCGAGAGAATCAGCCCCCGTTGACGGCAAGCCACGGACAGCTCCCGGATCAGCTGGATATACCCTTCCCCGGCCTCCGCCGGAAGCTCCTCCAAATCCACATTAATACCGTCCAGGCCATACTCCTCCGCCTGGGCCATGAGCCCGTTGATCAGGTTGGTCCGGTGGGAGGTAACGCTCAGCAGCTCTACCGCATTGACCCCCTCTATGTTGATGTTCTCCACCAAAGCCCAGACCTGAATGCCCCGGGAATGGGCAATCTCCACATACTCATGGCTGGCCCGGGATTCCAGGTTCCCTTCCTCATCCTGGATGGAAAACCAGGTGGGCGCCAGCACATTCAGGCCCTGGGCATTTTCCAGAAGGCTGTTCAGCGAATCCACTCCCGACTCCTCAAAGACCTGATGCCACACCAGGAACACCTTCCCATCCAGGGTAGTGCGGGTGTATTCCGGCGCCTGATAAGGGCCCGGATCCTCCACCGTCTCCAGCCCCGTCAGCTGGCTGTTCTGCATGTAGCCCACAAACCCATCCCGAGTGTAGACGGTGGACCAGTCCTCCCCCTGCTCCAGCACCGTCACCCGGTCATCCGGGGAGACATCCGTGATCACAGGGCTCTTCACATCCTGCTCTGTGCGGACCTGCCCTTCCTCCTCCACGCCGGCCGTGGTGGTCTCCCCCCACTGGGTGCGCAAAAACACCCGGTTGGGATTGGTGTAGGTGTCCACCTGGATATTGGTGTACTGGGCTACATAGTCCAGCGCCACATAGACAGTGCCATCCTCCTGCCGCAGCAGTACCGGCGCCTCCTCCATCATTGTTTCCAAACCCGCGGTGGCCACCTCATTGGCCGTGGTTACCACCAGGATCTGCTCTGTCTCATCCCAATAAAAACGGCTGTTCAGCTCATTCTGTACAATGGACAGGGCCAGATACGCCCGCTGGGAACTCCAGAGGGCCCTGCTCTCCGAGAGGACACCGTTGGAAATAATGGCAGCGGTTCCCTCCTCCACCGGATACAGTTTGCCAATATCCGCCCGCTCCTGGGACGGTGTATTTTGATGAATCAATTCATAAATGATTCCTGTAACCAATACAATGAGGATGAGGACTGCGACTATCAATACGGGAAGGTTCTTGTTTCTTTTCGCATTCGCCGAGCTCATGAAATACCTCCTTAATCTTGGCCCATTATAGCATACCCGCTGGCAATTTTCAAACGCTCCCGGGCAATCGGAACAAATTTCTTCGGCAGAAGAGATTCCGGCTTTTCCTGGTCAAAGATTTTATTCAGCCTGGCCGTTTTCCACACGTTCAAACCGTATTTCCACCAGCCTGCCCCGATCATCCGAAATGTAGTCTCTCATGTAGGCCCCGGCCTCCCTGCACACACACAAATCGGCAATGTCCTCAGGGGGCACTACCTTTCCCTCTACCGTCAGGGCAACCCCGGCTTTCTGATAGGCGTGAAGCGTTTGGAGAAACAACTGATAGTCATCGTGATATATTAGAGATGTCCGTTTCATACGTGTGCCTCTGCTCTCAAGAATTGAGATGAGATAAGAACCTTCCCGCAGCCCTCCCCGGCAAATGCACCCCCACCTCCCTTTCATTTTACAAAATCAAACGACATGCGTCACGCAATCAAAAGGTACAAATTGTGCCAGGTGTTGCACTTCCGCAGTTTTTCCGGCGGCTATCCTGCCAGGGCAGATTATCCATAAATTTTTCACCTTTTTCACATAATATTTCCTTTACACGCATAAAGTATTTGGGGTATACTAAGGAAAAGATTCCGACAGATGGGAAGTGAGTGCATGAAAATTGAACGTATCAGTGAAAACAAAATTCGCTGCACCTTAAACCGCAGTGACCTGTCTGCCCGGCAGCTGACTCTCCGGGAGCTGGCTTACGGCACAGAAAAGGCGCGCATGCTGTTTCGCGAAATGATTCAGCGGGCCACTGCGGAGGTAGGGTTTGAAGTAGAAGACATTCCGCTGATGATTGAGGCCATCCCTCTCGCCAGCGAAGGAATCATGTTAATTATAACCAAAATTGACGATCCGGAGGAGCTGGACACCCGCTTTGCCAAGTTTACCCCTTCAGACAGATGGGAACCGGCCGCTTCGGAAGAAGATGAGGAGGAGTTGGATTTGTCTTTCCCTTCCGGCGTTGGCGATGTGCTGGACGCCCTGAACCGTTATACAGAGAGCTCCCGGCCGGAGCCCTCCATCTTTACCCGCAGTTTCCGTTTTTCCCGGCTGGAACAGGTAATTGAAGCAGCCCATGCCCTCAAAGGGCACCAGCTGGGGGCCAACACCCTGTACAAGGCAGGGGACGGTACCTATTACCTGACCCTCACCTGCACCGGGCATCGGGCCATGGAGTTCAACAGTATCTGCAATATGCTCTCCGAATACGGCTCCCTCACCCGTTCCACCGCCGGTTTGGAGCTATATTACCGAGAACACTATGAGCCTCTGGTACCGGAACGGGCCCTGGAATCATTGGCTGAAGTATAGGAAATGCCGTACCGCCGGCAAAAAACTGGCAGGTACGGCATTTTTCCCTCCATTCTGTCGAAACATTACGATGACATTTCCTTGCTTTTCCTATTCCGGTCGGCATATAATAAAGGAGGCGGAGGCCTGCCCTCCCCACAGCAAATGGTCGCAGGAACCGGAAAGGGGACAAGATGGAAGAACAACGCTATCTGATATCCGAGGCCTCCAAGATCACAGGCACGGAGGCTCACGTTTTACGGTACTGGGAAGATGAGCTGGATTTAAAAATACCAAGGAATGAACTGGGACACCGCTATTATACGGAGGATCACATCCGGTTATTCCAGGAAATTCAAGAATTGAAAAACAAGGGCTACCAGCTGAAGGTTATCAAAGACCTGCTGGAGGGAGACAAAATCCTGCCGGACACCAAGGAGCTTGCCCTGCCTTCTGAGGCGGAGGCCCAGGAGATCCAATCCGCCAAAATGGAACAGTTCCAGAATATTATGACTAACATTATGGCGGAAGCCCTGGCCCGCAACAACAACGCCCTGAGCCAGGAGGTAAGCAGCCAGGTGGGAGACAAGCTAGTCAAGGAAATGAACTATATGCTGCGGGAACGTGAGGAGCAGGAGGAAGAACGTTTTAAGCGCCTGGACGAATCACTCCGGGCTATCCAGCACAAGAACAAGGCCCGGGCCGAGGCGGCCGCCTCCAAAGCCCCGGTGGTAAAGCTAAAGAAAAAACGTTTCCCTTTTGGGAAAAAAGCGCCGAAGCACGAGCCGCCCGTCTGACGGGCAGCCTGCGCTTCGGCGCTTTTCCCGTCCGGGGGCTTCAGCCGGGGCATATAGCCCCTGCCTGTACCCGCAAAACCCGGTCGGAAACCTTCTCCACAAAAGGCATATCGTGGCTGATTATCAGGATCCCCATCCCCTGCCCTGCCAGCCGGCGGATCACATGTACCATCTCATCGGTAGTCTCCGGATCCAGAGCCGCCGTAGGCTCATCAAAGCACAGCAATTTGGGGTTGACAACACAGGCCCGTGCAATCGCTACCCGTTGTTTTTGTCCACCGGAAAGCTCATAGGGCATCTGTTTTTCCTTGCCCGCAAGCCCTAAGCTCTGCAGCATGGCCTCTGCTGTCTCTTCCGCCTCTTTCTTCGGCATCCCATGAACGTCTGTGAGGGCCAGGGTCACATTGCGAAGCACCGTTAAATGGGGGAACAAGTGGTAACTCTGAAACACCATTCCCAGGCTTTGACGGATTGCAAACAGTTCACGCTTCCCCGCCTGGAGGGTCACTCCATTTTGTTCCCGGCATACATACCGGCCGTCCACACAGATTGTACCGCTGTCCGCCCGTTCCAAACCCGTGATACAGCGGAGGATGGTAGTTTTACCGGCACCTGACTGCCCCAAAAGAGAAACAATCTCCCCGGCATCCACGCTGAAGCTCACCTGATTCAGCACCTGAGTTCCTTTAAATGCCTTGCACAAACCTTCCACGCTCAACAGCATAACCGGCTACTCCTCATAATAAACTTTCTTTTCCGCCATCTTCAACAGCTGTGTGATCACAGCGGTGATCACCAGGTAGATCACGCCCACCACCAGGTACGGCGCAATCGTCACATCCCGGGTGGAGATACTCCGGGCAATCTTAAAGATTTCCGAGAGCCCCAGCGCATAAACCAAGGAAGTGTCCTTTACCAGGGAAATCACCTCGTTGCCCAGGGAGGGCAGAGTTTTTTTGAGTACCTGGGGCCAGATGATCTTTACATTCATCTGCCAGCTGCTGAAGCCCAGAAGCCGGGCGGCCTCCCGCTGCCCCTTTTCCACCGACTGGATACCGGAGCGGAAAATCTCCGCAAAATAGGCTGCGTAATTCAGTACAAAAGCAAGGTATACATAGGGCAGGCGCATTCTGCCAAACAGCTGGACACCAATGGCCGGAAGCCCAAAAAAAATGAAAAACATCTGCAGAAGCAGCGGGGTTCCCCGCAGCACCCAGGTATAGACACCGAATACACTGCGGACTACCTGGTTCCGGGATACCCTTCCCAGGGAAATCAGTGCTCCCAGAGGGAGGGAGAACACCAGTGTCACCGCAAAGGTTCCAAAGGTAATTCCCAGGCCATCCAGAATCTGCGGAAGTATCTGTATTACATACGCCATTCCCGTTTCCTCTTCCTGTCTTACTTCACAATGTCCTCGCCAAACCACTTAATGGAAAGCTCCGCTGCGGTGCCATCCTCCTTCAGCTCTGCAAATGCCTCATTAATAGCCTCTGCCAAAGCCGTGTCCTCTTTGCGCACGCCAACCGCAAACTCCTCTGAGCCCAGATCCTCCTCCAGGATCCGGTACTGGGAAGGATCCTCCTTGTGGGAGATCACATAGTCCAGCAGGACGCTGTCCGCCACCACCGCGTCTGAGCGGCCGGCTTCCATATCCATAATCGCCATATCATTGGTGGCAAACTCCGGCCTGTCTCCGAAAGTAGCCGCCAGATCCGGGTGGGAGTCAATGGCCTCCACGGCACTAGAATCCTCCTGGGCTGCCACTACCTTGCCCGCCAGATCCTCCAGGCTCTCAATACCGGAATCCGCCATAACCACCACCACCTGCTTGTTGTCCAGATACGGGTTTGTAAAAAGCACTTCCTGCTTTCGCTCCTCTGTTACCGAATAGCCGTTCCAGATCAGGTCAATATTCCCTTGGTTCAGCTCCTGCTCCTTCATGCTCCACTCAATCGTCTGGAAGGTTACCGGGATTCCCAGCTTTTCACCGACCGCGTTGGCCATGTCAATATCAAATCCGGTAAGTTCATTGTTCTCATCCAGAAAGCCCATAGGCGCAAAGGTATCATCTACGCCGATGATCAGTTCCTCATAGTCCAGCCCCGCTGTACCCGCAGGCTCCTCCGTGCTCCCTGCCCCGGCTGGCGCTGTGCCCTCTGCCTGGGTGTCCTCTTCACTGCTCCCACAAGCTGCCAGCAGGCACACTGCCAGCGCTGCCAAAAACATTACTGCTGCCTTTTTCATTTACGTTCCCAACCCTTCCTGCCTCCTCCAGCCCAGGTAATTCCTTGTCCATCCGTCCTGTTATGGGGAAGCGCTGTTTTTGCTTTATCATGGTAGCGTATTATCAATAAAAAGTCAAGCTTTTTATGATTCCACTCTTTCGATGTTTAAAAGATCTTGCATTCTACCCCAAATTTGTATATCATGTACAAGGATGCCTGCTGCAGGCAGTCCCATCAATCCCAGAAAATGGGCGTTTTGGAAAACCGAAAGATGAGGTATCTGACATGTATGAAGAGTTGTATGCTTCCATTCCTGACCCGGACGCTTATCTGGCACGGGTTGGGCTTACCCGGCCTGCTCAGCCGGATCTGGATTTTCTGAACCGGCTGGTGTATGCCCACCAGCAGCGTGTTATTTTTGAAAATCTGGACTCTTGCCTGTACCGAAAGCCTGTCTCCTTGGAAATCCCCCGGCTTTATGAGAAGGTAGTCGTGCAGCACCGGGGCGGATTCTGTTTTGAACTCAACGCCCTATTCACCCAGCTCCTGCGGGATCTGGGATACACGGCATGGGGCTGCATGGTCCGCCTGCTCCGCAAAAAGGATTTCGTCCCCCCCATACGGCACCGGGGCAACCTGGTAGAACTGGAAGGGCGCCTGTACTTCTGTGACGTAGGCTACGGAGGCCCTATGCCCCCCGGTGCAGTGGAGGTGGCCGACGGCGGCAGGCTGGAAGCCCATGGGGAGGCCTACTGGATCCGCCGGGCTGACCCCTACTGGTGGTCTCTGTACCGCTCCACCCATACCGGCGAGGCAGAAGAAATGCTGCGTTTTTTCACCGTTCCCCAAAACGAGGTGGATTTTGTGGTGCTCAGCGACTTCTGCTCTACGAGCCCGGAATCTATTTTCACTCAAAAGCCTTTCCTCAACAGGCGTACGGGAAGCGGCAGCCGCAGTATCCTGGGAGACACCTTTATCCGGGTGGAAAACCATGTATCCACCGCCACGGTTATGCAGACCCAAGAAGAATTTTTCCGGATTTTAAAGGAAGAATTTGACTTGGAAGCACCGCTCTGAAATATCGCCGCTCCTGCTTAAGAAGCCGGTACGTTTTCCGTACCGGCTCCTCCCTTTTCTGGCTTTCTCATTTGCAAGACCACACCAAAAAATACCGATGCAGGCCCATGCCGCACCGGTACTTTTTGCTTTTGATGAAACCTTTGAAGTTCAGCCCTCGGAGATCGCCTCGTTGGGGCAGGTAGCAGCGCAGGTGCCGCAGTCGATGCAGGTATCCGCATCAATCACATACTTGCCGTCTCCCTCGGAGATGGCGCTGACAGGACATTCTGCCTCGCAGGCGCCGCAGCTTACACACTCATCGGAAATTACGTATGCCATAGTTGTATCCTCCTAAAAAATCATTTGAAGCTATTGTAATACAAGCTTAGCGGAAATTCAAGTTAAAAGTTTTGTTTTAGCGCAAAACTTATGTTATGATGATACAAGCGTCAAAAGGTCTTGCAGGCTGTGTATCATGACATCAAAACACCTTTTGACACCTTTATCATCTGCAGGAGAGAGAATCCATGTCCAAAATTTTTTATATCACCATGACCGAACAGGACGAAAAAAACATTCATCGGCTGGCCCGGGAGGCAGGGGTGGATGTGACCATGGAGCTGCTGGACGGCCTGACCTCCCAGGAGATGCTGCGGGCCCAGGTCCGGGACTGGGAAAGCCGGGGTGCGGAGGTCATCCTGTGCAAGGGGATTATGGAAAAGGCCATCCGCCCGCTGGCAGAGTCCGCCTATGTGCTGGGAATGCGTTTCTCCTTTGACACCTCCCTAACCCTGCTGGCGGACTATGAAAAGCTCCATCCCGGCTTTTTCAGGGAGAAAAGCCGCCGGGTGCTGATGCTCTCCAACCACCGGATCCCCCTGAACCAAACGCTGCTGCAGGATCTGTTCCAGGCCCAGGTCAGCAACCGCTCCCCGGAGGAATGGAAGAATCCGGAGGATCTGGCCTCCTACGCCGCCGGCTTTGACCTGGTTATCAGCGGCCAGGAGTGGATTCCCCTCTGGAAAAAGCACCGAACTCCCTATTTCTACAAGCCCTTTGACGAGACCATCTCCCTGCAGCAGAACCTCCTGCTGGCAGAGGAGATCGCCCAGTCCCGGCGCCTACTCCAGGAAAAGAAAGAGGCCATCCAGACCATCCTGGATAACAGCTTCCACGCCATCCTCACCCTGGACTGCCAGGGGACCATTCTCCAAGGCAACGGCCAGGTGAAGCGGTATTTCAAAAAGGCCCCTGCCCAGCTGGAAGGGGAAAGCATCCACACCCTGCTGCCTCAGCTGACACCCCAAGCCCTCTGGGAAGCCATGGCCCTGCGGAAGGATTTTTACGGCGAAGTGCTGGAATATGAGGACAACCTGCTGGTCATGAACAGCTTCTTCCTATACCAGGGGGAGGAGGTTTCCGGCATTGTGCTGAACTTTGAGGAGCTGCGCCAGACATCCCGGGTAGAGCAGAAGCTCACCTCCATCTACCAGGAAAAGGGGCTGGTAGCCCGCTATACCTTTGACGACATTCTGGGAGCTTCGCCGCAGATGGAGGAGGTCAAGGGCTTTGCCAGGAAGTTTGCCCTCCACGACGCCAACATCCTGCTCTGCGGGGAAAGCGGCACCGGAAAGGAACTCTTTGCCCAGAGCATCCACCATGCCAGCCCCCGGCGGGAGGGGCCCTTTGTCTCCGTCAACTGCGGAGCGTTCCCGGAATCCCTGCTGGAAAGCGAGCTGTTCGGCTATGCGGAGGGTGCCTTCACCGGCGCCTCCCGGAAGGGGAAGAAGGGCCTCTTTGAGCTGGCCAACCACGGAACCATCTTTCTGGATGAGATTGGGGAGATGAACCTATCCGGCCAGGTGCGGCTGCTGCGGGTCCTGGAGGAGCGGGCCGTCACCCGCATTGGGGACGACCGGGTGATTCCGGTGGACGTGCGGATTGTAGCAGCCTCCAACAAAAAACTGTTCCGGATGGTGGAGGAAGGCCGGTTTCGGGAGGACCTGTACTACCGGCTCAATGTTCTAATGCTGAACATCCCGCCGCTGCGGGAGCGGCAGGAGGATATTCTCCTGCTGGCGGAGCATTTTCTGGAGGCCTTCGGCCAGAAAAACCAGAAACAGATCGAGTTGACCCCGGAGGCCCGGCAGGTGCTGAACGCCTGCCCCTGGAAGGGAAATGTGCGGCAGCTGCGGAACTTCTGCGAGAGGCTGGTGATTGTCACCGACACCCGCACCGTGTCCGGGGAGCAGGTCCGCCGCCACCTGGCCTACCTGGACCCGGAAATACCCCAGGCCCCGGCGGAGACCGGTCCCACCGGAGCTGCGGTTTCCACCGGGACAGTGGTTCCCTCCGGAGCCGCCATGCCTGGCAGGGCCCCCGTCCCCACTGGAGCAGGGCTCCCGGTCCCTTCCCGGGCGTCCGACCCGGAGCTGGCACGGCTGCTGGACGCCCTAAACCAGACCGGCGGCAACCGGGCGGAGACCGCCGCCCTCCTGGGCATCAGCACCAGCAGCCTGTGGCGGCGGATGAAAAAATATCAGCTCACCGCCGCCTGGGGGCCACAGGGGAAGTAGTGGCCCCGGCGGCCCCCAGGATGGGCACGGTATCCATCCACAACCGCATTTATCGCAGCTCTTTATAGAAATTCCATGCAAATTCCAACAGATATCTTACATGCGTTGGCGCGTTTTTCCGGAATATCATTAAAAGCCCGCTCTCCGTATCTTCCAATTCGCGGTATTCCAGCGCGTTGCTCGCGAAAGCATGAAAATATTTATCGGTTATAATGGCATCGTTTTTTCTCATGCAAAGATAGTTGGTGTTAAAAATTTGTTCTTCAACCATTTTGATACGGGCCGTAAACCCATGCTCTAAGCACAGCTCTTTGACCATATCCATGTACCATGTCATGGCCCCTTCTGAAACCAGCAAGGTCAGCCCCTGAAGTTTTTCTACCGAAAACGTTTTCTTTTGAGCAAGAGGATGATCGGCCGGCAGGGCCACATACAATGGGGAAGGAACCGCCAGAAAATAATCCAGGCTTTGCATCTCGCGAATCCCCCTCTCTGCAAATTTGGGCATAAACGCAACATCCAATTTCCCGGAGACAATATCTTCCAACACCCCTGGATCCTCGCGCAAATGCAGGTGGAAAAGAAGCTCCTCCTCTGCAGAGAACGCATTGATCAGGGGGACAAAGAAGCGTTCCGGATTGGTAGAAGCCCAAAGGGAAAATTCAATCGTCCGACTTTTGTTATGGTTTTCCTTTATATTGGCGGCATGATAGACCATGGATTCTATGGGCGACCGCCATGCTGCATACAACGCTTCCCCCTCTGCTGTCAGTGTTACCCTGTTTTTCTGACGGCAAAAGAGTGGAAAGCCGAGAGCAGACTCCAAGGCGGAAATTTTCTTGCTAACCATAGCCGGTGTGATACGGAGTTCTTCTGCCGCTTTTGTAAAATTTTTCAGTTCTGCGCATTTAAAGAAAATATCGATCTGCATAAGTGTAATATGCTGCAAATCGTATGGAATCATGTCTATCCCCCCGTTCTGTTTCCATTATAATGGACACAGGGCATTTTTCAATAGAATGTATCTGGTAAAAGGCAAATGTTTTGCATTTTGTATTCTACATTTCCAAAATGGAAAGGAGGACTTTCATTTTTGCCGGCTGTAAGAAGTATTTTTACTATGATATATTCAAATTGCAGCAAACTATTTGGGACCCATGTTTACCAGATAGCGCCGCCATAAGCAAAGAGGAGGTAAAGGATATGACTGGACGCGAGAATGCCCTTCACGCAATCGCACACGATGGGAAGGCGGAATACATTCCCAGCATGGCAGATTTCGAAATTATTATGGCCACGGATGTGGTGCGCGAACGCCCGCCCTATGCCCTGGGACAAGGTGGCAGCGGCTATGACTATTGGGGCTGCTGGTGGGAATATGAATCCGATATTGGCGGTGCCAGCCCTCTGCCGGGCAGGGAGCCCTGTAAGGATATTACCAAATGGAAGGAGCAGGTAAAATTCCCCGATATAGAGGCGATTGACTGGACGCCTGCCAAGGCAGCCTGCGACAAGCTGGACAGGGGAAATAAACTTTCCATGTTCTTTTGGGAAAGTGGTCCGTGGGAGAGGCTGCATGCACTTGTGGGATTTCAGACCGCTTTGGAGGCCTTGTACACCGAACCGGAGGCCTTCAAAGATCTTATGCAGGCCATCACGGATTATCGCGTTCAAATGATCCCCTTGATCAAAGAGCATTACAATCCGGATATTATTATCAATCTGGATGATTTCGGCCATCAACAGAGCGAATTCATGTCGCGGGACATGTTTTGTGAATTTATTAAGCCCTATGAGAAGCAGATTTATGATGCTATGAAAGAAAACGGCATTATTTGCTGCCATCACAGCTGCGGCAAGATTGAGGCTTTGCTGGACGACATCTATGATATGGGGGCGCAGATGATCCTTGGTTTGTTCTATCCGTATAACGATCCGGTAACGGCGGCAAAGAAAATGGGTGGGAAGCTGCTTTTTGTAATGTCTACAAACGCACAGCTTCTGGACACACCGGAAGCTACCGTTGAGGATGCGATTGAGGACGGCATGCGTCAGCTTCGGACACTGGGTCCCCACGATGCGCTGATTTACACGCCTACCACCTCCCGTCCAGAATTAACCAATGCCATGATGGAGATCTATTTTAAGCATCGGGACGAATATAATCCGTACAAATAGAATCGGATCGAAAAGCGGGGCGCCTCTCTCGAGGCGTCCCGCCCTTTTCCGTCCCATCGCTCGTCCGGTCAGTTGTTTCTCTTCTGGGGCTGGTTCTCCGCAATCACCCGGTAGGGGATCACCGCCGCCATATCTTTATCCTCGTAATACCGGAAGCCCAGAGCGCTTCCCTCCAGCGCCTCCACCGGCAGGTATATCCGGCCGGAGATGGCCACCGTCTCGCCGGGGACTTTCTCCCCGAAGAAGCCTTCCAGGTATTCCGGAGAGATGTACAGGCGGCCCTCCTGCTCCACCAGCGGCGCATAGCCCTTCTGGCGGTCACAGTTGTTCTCCACCACCTGGGTGGCGCCTGGCTTCAGCACCGCCTTGGGGTAATCCGGCTCCCCGCGCAGATAGTGGTCAAAGAATGCTGCCAGGCCCTGGACCACTGGGTAGGTGCGGCCGTAGCGGCCGTTGGTGTTGCAGAACAGGAAGCTGTCCGCGTCATACCGCTGGTACTGCTCAAAGGTCCGCTCCGACTGCCTGTAGGGGATGTCCACCATCACCATTCCCAGGCCGCCGAACAGGGCCACCGGCGGGCTGTCCGGGGCAATGTGGTTCACCGGGCTGCAGTCCTCCGCCAGCTTCACCATCCGGTCCAGCTCCGGGTCCTCGCCTCCATGGCCGCCGTCCCGGTAATCCCGCAGTACCTTCAGCCCCTTGCCGGGGCCGCTGAAGCCAATGACCTCCGCCGCGGGGGCCGTGGGGCCGTCGGTGTTTTCAAACTTCATCTTCCGGATGTCCTCCGGATAGTCCTTGTACTCCTCCGTCAGATCCTTGCCAAAATTCAGCAGGTCCGACCAGCCGTAGCCTACGCTGATAGCCTGGAGACGGCTGGACTGGTCCAGGTTGCCGCCCACGGTGCCCTCCAGCTCCGGCTCCCAGGCGGTCACGCCGGTGATCAGGGTGCCGTTGCCGCCCAGGGACTGGCCGCAGCAGCCCAGCTTATCCGGATCCACCCTGAGCGCCGCCGCGTGGGCCCGGATATACCGGATGCAGCCCTTCATATCATAGACGTAATCCGGGAAAATGTTGGGCGGATAGTTGCGCATGTCCACGCCAATGACCGTGTAGCCCAGGCGCAGCAGTTCCATCTGCTGCTCCCCCAGCCAGGACGGGGTGCGGCTGTAGCCGTGCATATACAGCACCGCCGGGTTGGGGGCCTTGTCTTCCGTGTTCTCCCGGAACACCTCCACATACAGGGTTTTTACCGTGGGCACAAACAGGTGCTTTTCATGCGCGGAAACCGGCATCACGTCCACCACCTGATGGCGCTTCCAGGGCATGGGCATCACCACCGGATCACCGCCCTGGTAATCCTGGATGAAGCCGTCCTCCAGCGGACGTCCCTCCAGGCGGAAGGTGAAGCCGCCGGCATACACGGCCTCTCCGTTCTTCATCTCACAGGCCAGCTCCGGCGCGTCTGCGTCATAGCGCTTCCAGGTGCCGTTGTAGTACAGATATACGTGCTGGTCAAAGAAGTACAGAGTGCCCGGCCCCTCATAATCCGCCGTCCGCACCGTGCCGTTGTACACGTTCTCCTCATGCTCCACAAAGGGAACCGTAATCTTGGAAGCATAATCCCCGCCCTGGTACAGGTGGATGGTGGGCAGGTTGGCCTCGTCGTACATGGGGTGCTGGAATTCCTTCTTGTTGGCACAGGTGACGGTCAGGCGCAGGCGGCTACCCTTGGCAAAATGCCAGCAGGCAGGCTCCACGGCAAACCGCAGGCACACCGGCTGGTCCATGCCCTCCTCCAGGCACTTTTCCTGGTCGGCCCGCAGGCAGGGGTGATAGGTGGCGCCGCACTCGTTCCAGGCCTCCCGGGGCGCTTCCGTCCGGTGGGAAGCCCGGATGGTCCCCATGGAGATATAGGTGGACTTTCCGGTCTTGTCCACCTCCTCCAGGTAGACCAGGAAGTCCGCGTCCGGCTGGCTGCAGGTAACCCACAGCTCCACGGACACGTTTCCCACCATCTCGTTCCGGTAGGGCGGGAACATGGGCTTGGTGGTAAAGGTCAGGGCCTTCTGGTCCACGCCGGGGGCCATGTCGCCGTCCCAGTGGAGCATCATCCGGTTGAAGGTAGCACCTTTGCCATCGCTGTTGTCAAATACCTGGATGGAGGTGTCCACCTTATACGCCGCCGTGGACTCCTGCTCCGGTTTGGTCCGGGACAGGCTGCCGTCGTTGACCGAATGGCAGGTGCCGGACTTTTCTCCCGTAAGGTACAGGACCGCCGGGCGCGCGGTGGCCAGGGGCCAGGTATCCGAGAAACGCCATCTCTTTCCCGGCTCTGCGTTCATCACATAGTAAGCAAAAGGCGGGCGCTGGTCAAAGCCATTGTCTACCCCCTTCAGCAGGTTGTCAAACCACTGCCGGTGCTCCGCCGGGAAGTCAAAGGCCCCCTCCGGAATATCCGGGTTGCCGGTTCCCAGGCTGCTCTGGACATGGCCCCAGGGGCCCAGCACCATGCTGCCGCCCCACTCCTTGGCCGCCATCAGCTGGCCAAAGGCGCCGGTCTCCAGCAGGCCGGCCATCTGGTGGATCCGCACACCGGTGGAAGCAAACAGGTCCAGATCCGAAACCGGCGGGATGGTCAGATTGGTCTTCTCCCCATCCAGAATCGGATTTTCGTCATCCCGGCATAGATTGGGGATCAGCAGGGACTGCATAAAGTTCTTGTTTCTGCCATATTGGCCGGTCTCATAGGCCTCGTAGGCCATGGAGCCATCCGGGTCCTCATCCACCGGAGCCACCGTCTTCAGCAGCTCCTCCTTGGTTTTCTTGGGTTCCGGCGGCTTCGGCGGCAGGACCGGGCACGCGGAGATGCCGTTGGGGTAATCCTGATAATAGAAATCCGGGTTGGCCACAATGGGGGTGATGCCCTTGAGGCCCTTGCTGGGCGCCGGGCGGGTCACCGCCGCGGCAAACTGGATCAGGGCCCGGTTGGAGCCGCCGCAGGTGGCCACCTGGCCGTCGCTCCAGTCCTGGGCAATCAGCCAGTCGATGACCGTGTTCACATCCTTCCGGTCCTCCAGGCTGGAAAAGCTGACGTTGGTGCCGTAGGAGGCGCCGCAGCCCCGCAGCTCCAGCACCGCCCCCACGTAGCCGTAGGGGACGCAGCCTTCTATAATGTTGATGCCGGTGTTCTTCCGCTCAAAACGTCCGTTGCGGCTGACCACCAGAATGGTGGGGAATTTGCCCGCCGCCGGAGCCCCGTCTTCCCCTGCGGGGAAGATCAGGTCCAGGGCCAGGCGTGTTCCATCCGCGCCGTGTACGTACTGGGAAACCACCTTGGTTTTGGGGTAACAGGGTTCGCCGAAGCCTTCATACCGGCCCGGCAGGGAAACTCTTTTCTGTGTCATAATGCTGCTCTACTCCTACTTCCAGCCGATACTTAAGCTTCTTCCTCCGTCTTATGATGGCCAATATTCATGAGTTTTGTGCCAAACAGGAGAAGTACCACCGCTCCAATCAAAGCACTGCAGGACAGGATACGGTAACCTGTCTGATAGCCCACCGCCGTAAGGACAGCTCCTACCAGCGCACCGGCAAAAGTGGAAAGGATGTCCGTGGCAAAAAAGCTGGTTGCCTGGACGCTGCCCAAATCACTCTTATCCACACTCTTAAACAGGAAGATCGTGATAATGCTGCTATACGTGGCACCCAATGTGCAGAGGATCATGCCAGCCATAAATACCGGATAGGTGAATGCCCCGCCTAAAATGATCAGGCCGACACCCAGGCAAACATACAGGAAAACCAGTACATACTTGGGATGGATGATATCGCACAGGGCGGATAAAATAAACCCAGCCACCGAGTTAATCAGGCCCGTCACCACCAGGATGGAGGAAATTTCAATACCTCTATCCTGTGCCAGGACGTTGTTGTAAGTGTTGGACAGAGTCCAGGAGAATACAGCCAGGCTCATAACCAGGCATACCGGGATGTACTGCCATTTCATAGACTTCAGCACACCCTGTTTCTTTTTGGGAGCCGGGAGCTTCACTCTAGGGTCATTGAAATTCAGGCCCAAAGCAAAGAGAATTGCTACCACCGCAAAGGAGCAGGCCACCAGCGTTGCCACCACCGGCCCCTGGCTCTGATACAGGCTGGTACCCAAAGCTTTTACCATTTCTTTCGGCAGGTTCTGGAAGAAGGTCAGGATAGCCCAGGAGGTACCAAGCACACGCTTGTCCATCATCATGCCTACAACCGCAGGCATTACCACACCTGCCATGGACCAGCCAAGACCATAGAAAACGCCTCTGGATACCAGGAAGCCCGCATTGCCAGTCATACCCATGGTCGCCACCGTCAGGAAGCAGATTGAGCGGAAAGCCAAAACACCAATTACCACCATCTTTTTCCGAGACGAATCCGCCAGGGCGCCGGCAGGCATCCGGCTAAGCATAGCCACCAGCGTACCAATGGAAGCAGCCGTTCCTATGGCGGCGGTGCTGACGCCGGCAGCGGAAGCGCCCATATTCATGAAGGCACTCATCATGGAAACACTCATATTGTTAAAAATTTGCACCAGAATGACCAGAACCAGGTTGCGGTTTATAATGTCTTTAAACCGGATTTTCTCCTTGGGAGCAGTTGCAGTTTCTGTCATTTTACCTACCTCTTCTTTCTAATTTCTGTACGCCTCCCGCCCTCCCGGTGCGCGCTTACCAAAAAAGCGGGGTTCGTTTGTTGGATACCTTTTATATAAGCAAGAAGCGTGCCAAAATGAATTGCACGCTTTTTCCCCATTTGCCGGGCTTCTATGCCTCGCTCTTTGAATGATTTCTTTCATTTGTGACATTTTTATGCCAGTTCTTGAAAGATCTCCCCTCTGCATCCAGAGCTCTCCTCCCTTTTGGGGAACCGCATTTCCACCTCTGGGAAGCACCGGAAAAACCACACATCTCCCTAGACAATCCGCCCGCCTTGTGCTATACTGTTCCCGGAGTCCAAGGACTCCCGGAGGAGCGGAATTTCCGCAGAAAAAGGAGGAATCAATCATGGCTTTTACCGTTAATAAGGATATGTTGATCGGAGAGATTCTGCAGCAGGACATCAGCATTGCCCCCATTCTCATGGCCGCCGGCATGCACTGCATCGGCTGCCCTTCTTCCCAGGGGGAGTCCCTGGAGGAGGCCTGCATGGTACACGGAATGGACTGCGACCATCTGGTAAATGTTGTCAATGAATACCTGGCCAGCAAAGAGTGAGACCTAAACCCTAAAATTTTTCATGCAAAGGATATCCCGCAGAAGCCAGTGCGCACCCACATCCGCTTTCTGCGGGATGTTCTTTTCTGTGGGATATTCTTTTCTGCGGCAGATTTGAGAAGGAATCCGCCTCGGGCAAGGGAGTCCCAGTGGATTTACCGCTGAAAG
>CAJFTW010000034.1 GCA_904420025.1 Candidatus Pseudolachnospira avium | reverse complement strand
TATTTTTGAACTGTATCCATTATACCACTATTAAAGCTACCCTGTTAAGTTTTCAAAGTGCAATTGCCCATTTGTCGGGCAACTCATATTATGATGTTGGGGTCAAAAGGTGTTTTGACCCCTATGATACCAGATTGCTCCGCACTGCGTGCTCCCGCAATCTGCATCATATCATACAACATTGAGGGGAGTACCATGGCCAGAGTGTCCACCAAGGAAAACAAAAACATCTATCAGAAAACCCGGGAAGGCCTGCGGCTGACCCGGGAGGCCGCCTCTGAATTGCTGGAGAGTATTGCGCCGGAGCGCATTGAGAAAATTGAAAACGAACGTTCCCTTCCCCATCCGGATGAGGTTCTGGTCATGGCGGAAAAGTACAAGCAGCCCAGCCTCTGCAACTACTATTGCGCCAACCAATGCCCCATCGGCCAGCAGTATGTGCCGGAGATCAAAATGAAGGACCTTTCGCAGATTGTCCTGGAGATGCTGGCCTCCCTGAATTCCATGAGCCGGCAGAAGGAACGCCTGATTGAGATCACCGTTGACGGCAAGATTGCCGGGGAGGAGTTGGAGGACTTCATCCGGATCCAGGAGGAGCTGGAGCGGATTTCCATTGCCGTGGAAACCCTGCAGCTTTGGTCCGAGCGAATGCTGGCCACCGGCGCCATTGATGAGGGGCAGTATCTCGCCCATAAAAATAATAAGTAGGGATTCTTTCTCCCGCCGGAGAGATAACCCTCCTTATTTTGCAGATTCTACGCTTTACTTTCCCCTGCTTTTCCCATACAATAGACCCGTAACCCAAAATATGCGATGAAGGGAGAAATGTATGGGGATTCTGATTGGTGTAGCGGCAGCGGTTGTGCTGCTGGTGTTGTTTCTGCTCATTGGCTATGTGAAGGCTCCGCCGGATACGGCCTACATGATCTCCGGCTTCCGCAAGCCCCGGATTATGATCGGCCGGGCCGGAATCCGGATTCCATTCCTGGAGCGCCTGGATAAGCTTTCCCTGAAGATGTTCTCGGTGGATGTGAAGACAACCGACTTTGTCCCCAACGCCGAATACATCAACGTGAAGGTGGATGCCACCGTAAAGATCCGCATTGGCCAGAGCGAGGAAATGATGTCCCTGGCCTCCAAGTTTTTCCTGAACGAAGGGGAGGATATGATTATCCGCCGTGTTCAGGACACCCTGGAAGGAAACATGCGTGAGATTGTGGGCCAGATGCGCCTGGAGGAAATGGTCACGGACCGCAAAGCCTTCGGGGAAAAGGTACAGGAAAACGCCATCCCGGACCTGCGGAAGATGGGCCTGGAGATGATTTCCTTCAACGTCCAGTCCTTCTCCGACCAGAACAATGTCATTGAGGATCTGGGTATCGACAATGTTTCCCAGATCAAAAAGGGCGCCGCCGTGGCCAAGGCCCAGGCAGACCGGGACATTGCCATTGCCCAGGCCCAGGCTGCCAAGGAGGCCAACGACGCCAAGGTGCAGTCGGAAATGGAAATTGCCGAAAAGCAAACCTCTCTGTCCATCCGCCAGGCGGAGCTGAAGCAGCAGTCCGACGTCAAGAAGGCCGAGGCGGATGCTGCCTACTCCATCCAGGAGCAGGAGCAGCGTAAAACCATAGAGGTGGCTTCGGCCAACGCGGACATTGCCCGGACCGAGCGCACCGCTGAGCTGCGGGCCCGGGAAGTGGAGGTAGCCAAGCAGACGCTGGACGCGGAAATCCGCGCCAAGGCAGATGCCCAGCGCTATGCCGCCGAGCAGGAAGCAGAGGCAGAGCTGTACCGCCGCACCAAGGAGGCGGAGGCCAAAATGATTGAGCGCCAGCGGGAAGCGGAAGGAATCCGGGCCGTTGGCGAGGCGGAGGCGGAAGCCATCCGGCTGAAAGCCCTGGCAGAAGCGGAAGGAATTGACAAGAAGGCCGAGGCCATGAAGAAATACGGTGAGGCCGCAGTCATTGAAATGATCATGGAGGCGCTGCCGGAGATCGCCAAAAATGTGGCGGAACCTCTCAGCAAGGTTGACAAGATCACCATGTACGGGGAGGGGAACAGCGCCAAGCTGCTGTCTGACATCGTCAACGGCACCACCCAGGTCACCGAAGGCATCAGCGCCGGCATGGGGATTGACATCAAGAGCCTGATCCTGGGCGCCCTGGGCGGCAAAATGGCCTCGGACAATGCCCCGGTCGTGGTGGTACAGCCCGCTGACGGAACCGCCGAGACGGAGGCAAAAACGGAAGGGCCGGAAAAGAATTAAGCAACGGATCCAGTAGCGTGCGGCAGGCTGCCGCACGCTATTCTGCTGTCATCTTACGTGCAGAGAAAATTTTTCTTGTCGATTCCGCCGTCAATATGTATACAAATCCCAATCCATTCCTTTTGTGGGTTCATGAAAAAATCGACCCGTTCGTTTTTCATAATAGAATGGATTGGTGGATCGGAAAACAGAATGCTTATTGCCTGATCGCCTAAAAAAATCCTCAGCTGGCTCTTCTCATCTACCATGGTTTCCGCATACCCAAATTCGAAAATCGGGCACCCCTCTTCCCTTTTCCCTCCACTTGGAACCGGCTGCCTGGTTATCTCAACGATTTTGCGCTCCCAGGCCACCAGTGTGATCGAGCGTAGCTCTTTCTTCCCGCTTCCAATTCCTACTTCCAACAAATTTTTCTTGAAGTCCCCGGTTCTCCAGTATACTGTATTTTCGATCGGCTCACTCCAAATCCCCAGCTTCAAATCAATCGGAATATAGGGATCGGATGTAAAAATCACTTCTTTTCTACTGGTACGTCCGCAGATTTTTAACACAATTTCAAGCCTCCTCTCCTTCTTCAGTATACAAGGCTTTCCCGCCTCCGTCCACACATATTCCGCCAGGGCCTCTGTGTTGCTGCGTGTTTCCTTGCCGCTTACAATCGGAATGTCGAATATACAGAGGCCGTGTTTGTGTTCTAAAAGAGCAGCAAAATGGTAGAATGGAAAAAAGATTCCTGCCGATCAGGGTAATGTAGATTCGTTATCTTTCGCCAAAAAGGGAGGTGAGCCGTATGTGTAATTTAAGCACCGGATTGATTGAAAAAGGCTTAAGAAAAGGCCGTCAGCAGGGCCGCCAGGAAGGCCGCCGCGAAGGGTACGCTGAGGGTGTACAGGAGAAAGGCGTTCAGATCTACCGCAATATGCTGAAGCGTGGTTTTTCGGAAGAAGAGGCCCTGTCCCTGGCTGAAATCACCAGGGAGGATGTCAAAAAATTCCTTGAGAACCAAAAGTGAGGTTGCACGGCGTGGCCCGCTCACAGAAGATGGGCAGAGATAGGGATTTCCAATCTCTGCCTGTTGTTTAGCGTTTACCCCTCCAGACAGGCTTTCAGCTTCTGGAGGGCTCTTTTTTCGATCCGGGAAACATATGATCTGCTAATTCCCATCCGGGCTGCCACTTCCCGCTGGGTTAACTCGGTCCCCTCTCCGTCCAGCCCGTACCGGAGCCGGAGGATCTTGCTCTCCCGGGGCGTCAGGGTTCCGGGCGCAGAGCTCCGGAGACGCCTCAGCATCCCCTCCTGGTATAAATCCCCTACAATATCCTGCGTCTCACTTTCGATAATGTCCATCAGATGGATCTCATTCCCCTCTTTGTCCGTGCCGATGGGCTCAAAAAGGGACACTTCCCGCCGGTATTTTCGTTCTGACCGCAGCGTCATGAGAACTTCGTTTTCGATACATTTCGCTGCGTACGTGCTCAGCCGGTTGCCCTTGCCGGCCCGAAAGGTGTCCACCGCCTTGATCAGGCCTACGGTGCCGATGGAGATAAAATCCTCCGCCTCCCGCTCATTTTGGCTGTACTTCTTCACCAGATGCGCCACCAGCCGGAGATTTCTCTCGATGAGGATGTCCCGCGCTGCCCGGTCCCCCTTCTCCAGAAGCTCCACATAATATTTTTCTTCCTGTGCGGTCAAGGGTTGGGGAAAGGTTTTCACAAATAGGCACCCCGTCAAGAGATTTACTATTAAAATATGCCGGGGTGCTTATCTAAGTTCGCTGGTTTCCGCCGGGCCTATTGGTCCGCGCCCTTCTTCGCCTCCAGCTCCGCAATCTTGGCATCGATTTTGGAAAGCAGCGAGTCAAACTCCGGTGACGGCTCCGCCCACTGCTTCTTCCGGGCGGCCCGTACCAGGGCTTCCAGATCCAGAGGCTTCCGCGGCCTTCTGGGCGGTTCCGGGCGGCAGGTAGGCGCTTCCCAATGGGAATTGTCATACATCTCATCGTAGAAGGGAAGGTGGGCAATGAACTTGTACTGGCTGTCCACCAGGACCAGGGCGGTCCCGGTGGGCATGGCCGCCAGCTGGGAGGCGGTGATCAGCGGCTCCTTGAGAATCCGGCCATTGTGCTCCAGCTGCCGGTCGCCGCAGCGCTGGGCCCACTCCGTCAGGGTTTCCCAGCTGTTGGTGGAAAACCCAATGGTGATGCCGATACAGGAGTGGATGGTTTCCGCCTTGCTCTTGCCGTAAACGTCCACCAGCTGTGCGTTACTCTGGAGAACCAGCATCAGCCGCATATTGCGGCTACGGCTGGCCACCATCAGGTTGGGGAGGGTGGGGATGCTCCGGCCCACCGAGCCCAGCTCCTCCAGAATCAGGTTGACCCGGATGGGAAGCCTCCCGCCCTTTTCCTGGGCCACCCGGATCAGATGCTGGGAGACCTGGGACACCAGCAGGCCGGAGAGGGCATCGTAGACATCGGTCTCATCCGGGGTGATGATGATCAGGACAAAGGGCCGTTCCACATCCATCTCCAGAATGTTCAGCGTATCCTCGCTGAGCATCTCCATCAGCCCCCGGCTGCGGCTGAATACCTCCAGCCCCGACGCCGCCACGCTGTGGATGGAGGCGCGGGTTTCATTGGGGGCCGACACGTAGGTGGCCAGGTTCCGCTTGGCCAGGGAATCCAGCGGCAGGCTGTCATAGAAGGCCTTCAGCAGGTTGGCCGGGCCGGAGCGGATCTCCGATTGTTCCATCATCACCGCCACGCTGTCCAGGTTCACCTGCTCCTCCGGCGCCATCTCAAACAGGCCGTAGGTAAGCCCTTTGGCATAGTTGGCGGAGGAATCGGTCCAGAATTTGTCGGAATGGCCATCGTATAGATAGACCCCATTCCAAAGCTCGCTGACCATGGAGCTGGCAATATCATGGTCGTCCGGGTGGGGGGAATGGAACAGCCGGTAAGGCGTGCTCAGCGGATTCCATCTGGTAGGGCTCCGGCGGGGATTGCGGAAATCTACGCAGAACACCTGATAGCCCGCCGGAATATAGCAGGCGTTCCGCCTGTACCCCTCCCCCTTAGGATCCAGCATGATCAGGCTCTCCCCCTTCCGGAGGATTTCCCGCATATAGGGGAGGCTGCAGCACTGGCTTTTCCCCTTGCCGGTGCGGCCGATGACCGCAATGTGCGATTCCCCGTCGTCCGAATACTTCTTGCCGTTTTCCACGTAGACCACCGGGCCGGCGCCGCTGGCCGGGTCTGTGGTCTCGCAGAACCGCCGGCGGATTTCATTTATCGTGTTCCAACGCTCGCTTCTGCTCATTTTCCTTCCCTCCGTTTGGCGCCGCGCTGTCTGCTGCGGAGCATGGCCTCCAGGCTGCCTGCGTCCACCACCGGCACAAAGCCGGAAAAATCCGCAAAGGGAATCAGGCTCTCCGCGGCGGCCACCGCCTCCTTGACGCAGGAGATGGCAAATTCCGAAGCCCATGCAGCCAGCGCCCGGCGGAAGGCCTCCCTCTGCCGGATTTCCAGCCCCCGGTCCTCCAGTACCTTCTCCAGGATCCGGCACAGTTCCTCCTGCCGGTAAGGCTCCACCGCCAGGCGCTGGATGTGATCCACGGCCTCGCACAGCTTCTCCAGCAGCCGCTCCTCATTCCGGCTGGGCTCCGAGCGGACGAAAAAGACCACGCAGGCGTCCTCGCAGATTCTCTTGGCGTTTTTCAGAAACTCCGGAAGCTGGCTCTCACTCAGATGCTGGGCCAGGGGGCTGATGTCCAGGGCCACCATGTTGGAGTACCGGTTGGTGTACACCGCCGCTGCGTCAATGGAGGCAAAGGCCTGCCGGAGCTGCGGAAGGGTGCCGTCCAGGGAGATCTCCAGATAGTCCTCAAAGCCGCTGCGGAAGGGAAGCACCCCCGCCTTCCGGAATGAGTCTGCCATATACTCCAGGAAGGTGGTCCGCCCGGAGCCGGAATCCAGAGGCAGGATCAGGTGCGGCGGGCGGAGGCCGCAGCGCTTGTACAGAGGAGCCTGGCTGCATACCCTCTCAATCTCCGCGCAGGCCGCCTCCAGGCCAATGGGTCTTGTGATTGGGTTCTGTTTCATGCTTGTACCTCCGTTTACCATTCGGAAATAGGGTCGCCGATGTGGTCCACCAGTCCATATTCCAGCGCTTCCTCCGCGCTCAGGATCTTGTCCCGCTCGGTATCCATCTCAATCTTCGCCTCCGGCTGGCCGGTGCAGTCCGCCAGAATCCGGTTCAGCTTCCCCCGGATGCGCAGAATATGCTCCGCGTGGATACGGATGTCCGTTGCCTGCCCGCTGGTCCCGCCCAGGGGCTGATGGATCAGCACCTCCGCGTGGGGCTGGCACCAGCGCTTTCCCCTGGTGCCGGCGGCAGCCAGGAGAAACGCTCCCATGCTGGCCGCCATGCCGCAGGCCACCGTGCAGATCTCGCACCGCAAGGACTGAATGGTGTCATAGATGCTGAAGCCGGCGGAGACAGAGCCGCCGGGGCTCTGGATATAGAGGGTAATCTCCTCCTCCGAGTCCCTGGCCAGGCACCGGAGCGCAGCGTTGAGAACCGTCGCCGTATCCTGGTCAATGACGCCGGTGAGGGAGATGGTGCGGTGCGCAAAGTCCACATCCAGCAGCGCCAGCAGCAGATCCTGGCCATTGAGATTGACAATTTTCTTTGTCTGATAAAGCATCCTGTGTATCCTCCTGTTTTTGTACCATTTCCCTAGCGGAAGGGATTTCCCTTGTCCTCCGGCGCCGGGTTCAGCCACCGTTCCAGCAGCTGCTCCGGATGCAGGGTATACACCCGGAACAGGCAGCCGGCAAAGCCAGCGGACAGAACGGTGGCCGTGGAGTAGCACATAGCTTCCAGGCACAGCCCTGCCAGGAGGGCGCAGCCGGCAGCAGCCAACAGCCACCGGAACATTTTTCCCTTTTGCCGGTTCTGCTCCTCCCGGCGCTGCCTGCCGTACCGGAGCATTTCCCCGCTGACGCCCCGGAGCCGTGCCAGCTTGTCCCAGGCATCACGGGCAGCGGCTTTCCGGCTGGCGTTTCCCATGCGGAAATCCTGAAAATTTTGGGTTGCCGCCTGCAGTATGGCCTGGTACACCCGCTTTTCCGTGGGGTGGGAATCGGCCAGCGGCTTCAGCATGGAAAGGGCCCGGTCCCAGTTGCCGGCGGTCAGATGGCCCATGGCCTGGGCGTAGGTCCGGTCATACTGCATCCGCTGCTGCTCCTGCCCGGCATCGTACCAGGGTGCCCCGCAGGAATCGCACTCCATCCGCATCCGGCGGTGATTGTAATGAAAACGGGAACAGCCGCACCGGCTGCACACACCTTCCATGGAACTCTCTCCTTTCCTCTATAGGCCGTGCCGCCCACCGTATCCGGTTCCATCCGGAGAGCGTTTACCCTCCCCCGTTTCGGCCCGGGAACCGGTACCCGCAGACGGGGCAGACATCCTGGGAGCGCAGCACATTCCCGCGGCAGGACGGGCAGCGCTTATACCGGCCCGGCATCGGCGGCGGCGTCCCCTGGGTTGAGGCGTTCTCCGCCGGGTGGGGCGGCGTCCCTCCGAACAGGTCCCCACGCTGCGCCATCTCCGCGAGCGGCTTTCCCAGAGACGGCAGCATCTGGGCCAGCAGCATGGTATGCATCAGCGCGGATGCCTCCCCGCCGCCCCCGCCGGAGGTGTTCCCGGCGGAAGACGCCTGGCCCCGGGAGGGGATTCCGGTGAGCATTTCGCTGAAGGTCCGCTGCTCCAGCTTTCCCTTCCAGATCCGCTGCAGGTGGTCCAGCTCCAGGTCCGTCCGGTTTTTCCCGTCTGCGTGTTCCTGCTCCAGGCGGTACAGCCGCTGCATTTCCGCGTCCGGGACATGAATGGCCAGCAGTTCAAACCGGTCCAGCTGAATCCCATATTCGGAAAGCCCTGACCGGATCCTTTCCTGGGCCGCGTTTCCCATCTGCGTCAGATGGCTGTTAAAGTCTGCCACCTCCCAGGCGCGGATCTGCTGGGAGAGGGCTTCCCGGACCGGGGTCAGGACCAGCTGTTCCAGGCACGGCTGCAGATCCTCCGGGGAGAAGTCGGACCGGTAGCTTCCCACCAGCTTTTGGAGCACCTTCTGCGGATCCCCAATGGAAAAAGCCAGCCCACAGGATGCCAGGGCCTTCATGGTCAGCTGAAAGCGGCGCTCTCGGAAGGGGAATTCCCCTGTCCCCAGCCGGATCAGGCAGGACCGCTGGGGGGAGAGGAAAAAGACCGAAACGGAAATCCCTGGATCCCCGTGCTTCAGAATGTTCCGGAGCCGGACAAAGAAGGGATGTACGCCGGTGAAAATCGTATGACGGCCGGGCCCGTAGGCCGGGGAGAGCTGCCCGTTGACGGCAACAAAGGCCACGGTCCCCGGCGGGACCAGTAAAATACTCCCGTTGACCACTGAGGAGGCGCTGCTGCACAGCTCCGGCTGAACGCGGATCAGCTCGTCGCCTCCCGGGTCCCGGATAATGGATTGATACATGGATTCCCCTCCTTTCCTGGCCGCTGCCATTCCTGTAGCGGCCTGTGGCACCCCGTGTGCCTCGATTACGGCACCCTTCGCACCGCTACATTTTTTTGCTCCGGGTTGCAGAGCAGCTGGCAGCCTCCGCCCATCCGCTCAGCCGCCAGCGCCCGCCTGGTCTCCTCCAGATAATCCCCGGAAGCCGGCGTATAGCGGAAATGGAGCAAAATCGGGAACCGGTCGCGGGCCGCATCCGCCCGCAGGCGGCTCCGCAGCGCTGGGTACGAGCTCACCTCCAGGCGGCGATAGCGGTAATAGCTCCAGGCATCCGAGGGGCACGGCGGAACCGCGGCTCCCTGGTAAGCGTAATGGTCGCCGGATATCCGGGCATCGGACAGATTCAGGTAGTCAAAGCGGACCAGCCCATCCTCCGCCCGGTCCCAGGTCACATCGCAGTGGACCGGGTCCCCGTGGATCCAGGCGATGGTCCAGCAATGTCCGCGGTCCCGCCGGCTCTTGCCGTATACCTTGATGCAGGGGATGCCGATGCGCCGGAAGCATAACAGCAGCAGCGCATTGTGGCCCTCACACACCCCGGAGGAAAGGAGCACCGGCCCCACAATGTTGTGGTCCCGCACGTCATTGTGATTGCAGTAGTCCAGCTGGCAGGCCAGGCGCCGGTAGACCAGGATTTCCCGCTCCACCAGCGGCAGGGGCGCGGTTCCGCGTACCAGGCGGCAGAGGCTTATCCGCAGCTGCCGCTGGATCCGCCGGATGGTCTCCGGCGCGTACAGGATCGGGTACCGCAGGATCCCCTCCCCGCCGCGGCAGGAAAACGCGCTGGAAAATCCCAGGTAGAAGTATTCCGGGTGATCGTCCCGGAGGGCCTGGTAGGCGGCGAAGCAATCATCGGCGGTCACAGCTCCCGGACCGGCGGGGAAGACGGCCTCTCCCTTGTAATCCCCCCGGAGAAGCTGATCCTGCATCCGGTCATAGGCCAGCTGCCCCTGGGGCGTCAGGAATCCCCGGTAGTATGCTGCGCCCAGCTTTTCTGGTATCGCCGGCATGTCGGATCACTTCCTTTGGGAGGGGGGAGCACCAGCTTGATGGTCAGGCAGCCTCTGCCGCCCATCCGGTTCCGGAAGCGGACGGTCCCGGCGCAGCCGCTGTTCCGAATCCAACGGCTGGCCAGGCCAATGGCCTCCTCCACCGGGGAAGCCGGCTGCACTCCGGCCTGCTCCTGGAAATCCCGGTCCCGGGCATACACAATCACTTCCGCCTCTTCAAAATTCCTTCCAATGCTGCCCAGCATCTCCCTGCGGATGGGGTCGCACACAAAGATGCAGACCGGCAGGGAGGCGGCCCGGGCCGCACCGCTCACCTGGTCAGTGCGGCTGTAGAACACCCCCAGGTCCGGATGGGTGTGCCCCTCCAGGACAAACTCCGAAGGACCGCACAGGGAGAGGAACGGATCCACCGGGTGGCCCCAGGCATCGGTGTTGTACCGGTCCTCCGTCCGCAGGAACTCCTCCCGGTGGTAGGCCAAAAAGTCCAGGCCGGGATTGTACTCCCCGTTGGGCCCCAGGTTGGAGGCGCTGACCGGGCTCCGGTTCATGGTCTGAATCTCAATCAGATGCTTCACAATCACCGTAACGTGACCGTTTTCATCCATCAGATAATGGCCATAGCCGGTATACTTCTGCTCCTTGGCGTTCATGGGGGAGCGTCTTCCATAGGATACCATCACCTCCAGCTCCCGGGCGGCCTCCGGCAGAAAGATCACCTTGTGCTCCCCCTTCCCATGCCGCTCCGCAATGTGGACCGGGCCGCACTGGCTTTGAATCCGCTCCAGCGCCCTTTTCCAGGAACAGATCGGATAGGTTTTGGGCGGCTTCCGGCGCTTGGGCGGCATAGGGATCCCTTGCTCCCTTTTCTTCTCCTCGGTTTGCCATTTTGTCATTTTCTTATCCTCCCAAGGGGCTTCCGTGGCGGCGGCGGGGAAGGGGCGGCGGTGCCGCACCAGGCCTGCCCGCCGTTCTCCGGGGCGGCAGGGACGTCCGCTCCGGCGCATACAGCAGCTTGGGCGGGATGGTGGGGAAGCGCCCTGCCGCCACCGCATCCTGGTGCCACTGGGTCACATAATGGTTGGCCACGCTGTCATAGCGGGTAACGCTGGGATCGTGGATCATATCCCGGGCCAGCTTGTCCACCACCGTGGTCAGGGAGCTGGTCAGGGGGATCCACTCGTCAATGCAGGCATCCCCGGAACGGAACACGTTGGGGCTGGCCAGATAATGGTCCTTGGCGTAGGCGGCGGAAATGGCCTTCAGCGGGTAGCCGGGATAACAGATCAGCTCCACGGCCATGGAATCACAGGCCTTGGGCTCCGTATCCTGGAGCGAGGTCAGGTAATGGGAAGGGGCCTTCACCGTCACCTGCAGGTGCAGCGCCTCCCCGGGCTTGGCCGGAAGCCGCCGGATGGCCACATACCGGGGGTTATACGTCCGCAGGATTTCCTGGTAATCGTTCTTCAGCGCCTCCAGTGAATCCTCCTCGGTGAGGGTAACCTCCCGGATGTTGCCCGTCTCATCGGTATAATTGGCAGAATAACTCATGGGGAACCTCCTGATCGTAGAAAATTTAAAGCTCGGAAATATGGTGGATCTTTTCGTGGTCGCCGTCCAAGGCGAACAGGATCCGCTCCATCTTTCCACTGTCCAGAAAATCCAGGGCGCCGTTGCGCCGGATCACCTCCAGGTGGGCTCCCAGGGGATACCCCAGCTCATAGAGCGTCCTGTCCTGGATCTCTTCTTCGCAGGCGAAGGTAAATGCCCGGAGGATTTCCCCAGGGAGGAAGCCGGCACCGGGATGGGCCAGCTTTCCCTCCGCCCGGCACGCCTCGCACCGCAGGTCCGAGAGGGTAATACGGCCTTCATGGCGCATCACACGGATAGGCTTTCCGCAGGAATGGCAAACATCCGTGACAATAAACCCGGCATACACCACATTTTTATAGTGCAGGCGGTGTACGGAAATCTCAAAATTTCTGGTCCCCAGGCGCTCCTCCAGCTGTCCCAGCGCCTCCCGCAGCGTAACCTCCATCCCATTCCCCTGCAGCCACTCCAGCTGGGCCGGGGGATGGATGGCACAGCCGGGGCAATGGGGCTTGCGCAGGGGCCGGGAGGCCGTCAGGGCCAGGTTGGGATACGCGGTGTAGGTCAGCATGCGGTTCATAGCCGTTTCCGCGCCCAGCACATACCCGTGGAATTGTTCGGTGCTCAGGTAAGCCGCCAGGGAGCTGGCCCGATTGGTGGTCCGGACAATTTCCGGCGTCCCGTAGTCGTCCCGGTATTGGGGGCCTGTGCAGGAGGTCCGGATGTGCGCCTCCTTCATCCACTTTTCATCCAGGAGGCAGCGCAGGCAGAATTCGGTATTGTCCAAGATCACGCTCTGGGCCGTCTCCCGGTTGGTCCCGTCCATCACCACCACCGGCCGGCGGCTCTCCGGAAGCTGGCGGATCAGCTCATTGACCAGCACCTTGGCCGCAAAATTGTCCACCGCCACCATCACCACATCGTAGTCCGCAAAAGCCTCCGGGCCCAGGTTGCACACATCCCCCTGGATTCCATGGGAGGTACACCCCTCATCCAAAAGGGGCTGCACCCGCTCCGAGACGCACCGAGCCTTGTTCCGGCCGGCGTCCTCCGGGGTGCGGACCAGGCAGCCGTGTTTGGCGGCGTTTTCCAGGGTAAACGTATCAAAGTCCAGCGCATCCGGGGAGACCCCCATCTTGGCCAGGAACTCCATCAGATAGGAGCCCACTGCGCCTGCCCCAATGACCAGGACCCGTTTGTCCTGGAACAGAGGCCGGTACTCTGATAGCTTGAGGGCATTATAGATTTCACTGGGCATGGATTGCCTCCTTCCGTTTCTGTTCAGGCAGTTTTCTGTTCAAGCGTTTTTCGTTTTCCTTCAGAGCAGCTTTCCGTTGCTCTTAAATCGGTGTCCCCGGGAGCAGCAGTAGCAATTTGCCCCGCTGTCCCAGAAGATCACCTGGCGGCCTCCCGGCACATTCCGCTGTTTGTCTAAGGGGCAGCAGGGGAATTGGGCAGGGCGGATTCCCCGGGGGCCGCGGTTTTCTCCCACTCTTCCCGGCCGGAGGACACCGGCCGCCGGAGAAGACCGGCGGGGCGGCAGGGAAGGCGGAACGGCAGTTCCGCCGGATGAGGCGGCAAGACCTGCGGGCCTCCGGGGCGGCAGCGGCGGCACAGACGGGCTCTCCGGAAGCTCCGGCCGGCTCCTGGCCCCGCGGCTCATGAGGATTCCGCAGACCGCCAGGCCCAGGACGGCCAAAACGCACAGCGCCACCATCATGGAAACCGCCTCCTCTACGCGACCACACCCGCGTCACTGATGGCCAGAACATCCCCTTCCTGAAGCCCCAGGCTTTCCACCGTCGCGTCCGACTCACTGATGGACTGGCCGGTCCGCTTGTTCATAAACAGAGGCTTCTTACTGGTGTCCACTCCAATATCCATGGCATATTCCTCCAGAACCTGTCCCAGGGTATTGGAGCCATACACCGCAGCCCGGGCATAGGTTGTACCGCTTACCATGTTGCAGAGATCAATTTCAAACGCCTTTTCCATGGCGTCCAGGGCATTGTCAATCGAGTTGTTCGTCATCTTTCTTTTTCCTCCTATTTTCATAGATTATTTGACACTACTGTCGCATCCCCCGGAGGGACTATAGTAAACGGCAAATTTATTTGCCGTTTACTATAAGTGTGTACGGGTTCCAGATCAGCAGGCGCAATCTTCGCCGGCATCTTCCTCTCCTCCGCCCCAGCCGGCGCATTCCTCTTCCGTATAGAGTGCTTTCATAAAAAGCTCATACTCCGCGTCCAAAATGCGCATCACCCGGACAAAGACCTCAAAGGCCATCTCCCCCAGGCCGTCATCCGGGCTGTGGGTGGGGAAATCATACCCCACGTTCAGGTCACCGTCGATGTCCAGGCAGAACTTTACGTAACGGAACCGATGGTTGAGAAGATTGCAGGCCTCCAGCAGGCGGCCGCGTTTCCTGTCCTCTGCTTCTGTTTACGCAGCCCTGTCCAAAATCTCCAAAAAGCCGGCATGACTGCAAAGACGGCTCTGACCCTTGGCTGGGATGATTGTCTTTGCGGAGAAATGAGTAAAAGTGCCTAATTCTCCGTAACCACGCGGCCTGAATTACGGAGAAATAGACTAAAGTGTCCCAGGTATCCGTAGTTGAGCAGTTCAGATTACGGAAGAATAAGCGAAAATCCTCAAATTCTCCGTAGTCAAGCAGGCCAAATTACGGAGAGATAGAACTAAATGCCCGAATTCTCCGTAATGGAACGTTTTAAATTACGGAGCAATAATCAAAAATCTCTCAAAGATCCGTAAACAACTAGCTCGGATTACGGAGCAGCAAGTCAAAACACTCAAATTCTCCGTAATCAAGCGGCTCCTGCGGTGGTGATCGTTATGTTTCAAATTTTTCAATGGGAAATGACGCAAATGTGTTCTCTGGGGAACTCCATATTTCCGAACAGTGGCCGGAGTAGCTCACACAAGCTACTCCGGCCACGGAAATTTGTATGAAAACCTCTTATTCCATTTTTTTGAGATAGGCGGGCGGCACCAGGTAGGTCAGCCAGACACCGTTGACGGAGCGGTAGAAGCGGAAGCCGTCCCGGTACATCTGACCACTCTGAACCGTAAAGACAATGGGCGTGCCATGGCGGATGCCCACTGCCTTGGCGGTTTCCACATCCTGGGACAGATGCACATAGAGCCGGGTTTTGGGGATCAGCCCCTTTTCCAGAATGCTTTTCTGATACTTTTCACCGGTTCCATGGTAGAGCACCTCCGGAGGCTCGCAGGGCGCAAGCTCCACATCCACCGGAATGGAATGCCCCTGGTTGGCGCGGATCCGGGTCTTGTCGCTGTTGAAGGAATACCGCTGTTTTTCATCGGTGCGGACAATGTCCTCCAGCTGCTCTTCCGTCAGGGGGAACCGCCGGTTGATGCCCTGGAGCAGCTGATCCACGCCTGCCCAGCCGTGGGCATCCAGGGTGATGCCGGCCTCCTGCGGCCGGTGCCGGAGCACCATGCTGAGGAACATGCTGGCACGCCGCTTGGCGTTCCCCTCCGGGTGGCGCAGCCGAAGCTCAATCCCCACCACCCCATACCGTTCCTGCTCTTCCTGGCTGTAGAATTGGTTTTGATCCTCCGGGCTGGCGGCCGCCAGGTTCTCCTGGGAGTACCCGCACTTCAGCAGCGGGAGCGCCGCGTACAGCTTTGCAAAATTGGGGAACCGATGCAGCGCCTTCACCCGCGCTTCCAAAGGCTCCTGGCCTTCCTCCGGGCAGACACAGAGAATTGCGTCATTCACCTGCAGCTGCCGCTGCTCCTCATCATCCAGCCGGAGCACAATGGTCTGCTGCCCGGAGCGGACCATGCGGTAGGTCTGGGCGGACAATTTCATCGAATATTTCATCTCGGATACCTCGCTTTCCTGCTTCCCTATTTCTCAATACGGGATGAACGCCGGTATCTCCAAGAGAATCGGCTATTCCCCTTTGTGGCTGGCATCCCACTCCTGTTTGCGCTTCAGATCCCGCAAGATATACTTTTGCTCGTAGGCCAGCACCATATCAAATTCCCGTTCTGAATCCAGGCCCACCAGGTACTCTTCTCCGTCCTCCACGGATACTTTCCGGTACATAAAATCGCGGGGGTCCTTTTCATTGATCAAATGGACGTAGGTGATCCCCCTTATAATAAACTCCTTACATACAAGATAGACCTTTCCATCTATCTCGTATGCATCCATTTCCATCTCCCCCTCTTCATCCCCGCCTAAAATGGAGTAGACCTGGTCATAGATCTCCTGCATTTCCGGCCGGGACTGCAGGATCTGGCTGAGTTCTTCCGAAAAGCTGTCTTCCGTCATCGTATCATTCCTCCTTGGCTGATTCTGTGCCGCCTTCGTCCGGCTTCCCATCCATAATCGCGGATAAGGGGACAGAGAATTTTTTCGTATAGTCTTCCGTCACACGGCCCATCTCCTCTTTGGTCAGAAAGCCGCGGAAATCCTGCAAAAGGGCCTGATAGAGAAGCCACTCGTCCCACTGGCCCATCTCCTCCAGGATTTCCTGGGCCGAGGCCCGGTTCCGGGGCATCTCCGCCAGATAGGCCGTCAGGGAGTCCTCAAAATCATCCTGCAGGAAGTTCTCAAACACCTCTGCCAGGGACGAAAACCGCGGCGCTGTCCGCAGCCACTCCGGAAACGTGGCAATCCCCGCCGCAAGCCGCCTGGACATGGCTTCCGCTGTCCCATATCCGCTTCGGTCTATTTTGTGATGCCGCAGCAAAAAATAGTGGACCAGCATGCATTCCAGGCTGTCCCGGTGCCCCTCATAGCTCCACCGGCGCTGAATGGGAGCTACCCCAGCCGGCGGCACCAGCTTCATCAGGCCATCGGCCAAATGCCAGTCTTCCTCCGTCCCCAGGGAAAGGGCAAAGATTAAAGCGGCATGGACAAAGGGTCCCGGCCGGTTTGCCTGGATTCCATCCCGAAGCATGGAAAGCTCCTGCACCAAAGAAAAAGCAGCCTCCTTGCCCAACGGTTATACCTCCTTCCCGGCGGCGCTCAGCCCGCCACACACTCACACAGGAGGTCATAGGAAGAGTCCACCTCCATGCCGGTTTTGTTGACCAGCGTATTGGTCTTGGTCCGGATCACATCCACATAGCTGTTCTTGGTATCCCGGAACTTTGCCAGGGCAATATTAAAGTCGGAATAGATCTCCCGCACCGCATTCTCATCCAGGTTATATCCGGTGCCGGATTTCTGTGCCACCGCAATCTTGCACAGGGCAGACAGGTAATAGAGATAGCCCTCGTTGACGCTGGTCTGGGTCTGGGTCGCGTCCGAAATGGCCCGCTGTATGGCTGCCGCCGCCTCCTCATACTGGCCCCGCTCAAAGAAAATGTCCGCGCAGCGGAGGGCGCACTTGGGAGCCACCTGCAGACGCGCCAGTGCCTGCTGCAGCACCTCCATTTCCTGATCAGGCAGATTGAGGATCCGGTACACGTTGGATTCCGTCCGATACGCCTCCTCGCTGTAGGGGAAATATTTCCGGAAATCCCGGACAACCGCCAGCATCTCCTCCTCCCTGGCATCCATCTCCTTCTCCGAATCGCTGCGCTCCACCAGGAACCGCAGATAATCCACCAGGAAGGCAAAACCGCGCCAGGTCCAACGCCGGCGGGGGATCTTCATCAGGGCCTTGTACATTTTCTTGCACGCCTCCAACCGGCCGCAGCAGGTGCCGTACTGCAGATAGTCGGCAAGCAGGTCCACATTTTTGGGAAAAAGGGCCAGGCCGCACTCCAACACTTGGCAGGCCAGGGCGTACTCATCCCGCCGGGCCAGATCCACCACAAAATTGTGAAAATCCTCCGCCGTGCCGGACTGCTGCTCCTGGGCGGTAAACTGGTTCATCAGATCATAGAGATCCTGCCTGGCATCCTCATCCTCCATCCTATAGATATACTCCAGGAACGTCTGGGCCTTCCGGTGTACAAAATTCACCGGAAGATTCACCGCATACTCTTTGGGGGCGGATTCCTTCTTGCCGGATCCTTCTTCCTGCCCCGGTTCTTCTTCATAGCTGTCAATGGCAATCTCCCGCTCTGTGCTCATCGTCTATTCTCCCTCCTTTGCACCGGCTGCGCAGCCTGACGCCTGTCTCGCCCGTTCCTCGGCCTCCTCTTTTTCCAACACCGCAATCCGCTGGTCAATCCGCCGGATCAATGCGTCCATCTCCTCGCTCCGGCTGGCGGAAGCCTGCCGGGAGGCTGCCTGGGGCCCGGCGGCCTCCCGAGGCTGATAGCCCCCAGAAGGCCGGGGGACTGCCGGTCTGCCCTGGAACGGATTTCCCTCCGCAAAGGGGTCCCCCTGCTGGGGCGGAACATAGCGGTTCTTTACATCCTCCCGCAGCTCAAAGCTCAATTTCTCCCGCGGCTGCCGTTCATGCCGCTCATGCTCCAGCAGCGTGTAGCTTCGGTCGCCGAATTTGTCAATATCCAGCATGCTGACCTTGGCCGGCTTCAGGCGCCCGGCCAGCAGCAGGGCCTCCCGGCGCTCCTTGCTGAAATGCTGCAGGTCGTAGATGGTGATGTTGGGCTGCTGGTTTTTCTGGGTGCCGCACAACTCCGAAAGCTCCTTCAGCAGGCTCAGCTCCCGGCTGGTAAAGAAAATCCAGTTGGTGCAGTTGGATATAATGGTTTCCGCCTCATTGGAATACCGCTGCTTCAGGGAGGACTGGCTCTGCACCACCAGCAGGAAGCGGATGTCACGGCTCCGGGCAGCGCTGATCATGGACGGCATATCCGCAATCTGCGGGAGCGAGGAAAACTCATCCAAAATGTAATTGATACGGTTTTCCACCTTGTTGTCCGGCGTCTGGGTGGCCAGATAGATCAGGTACTCATAGCTCTCCTTGACGAACATGGAAACCAGCCGGTGATAGCTGGTCTTTTCATCCGGCGTGATCAGAAAGACCGCGGTCTTGGCCTTGCCAATATCCGCAATGTCAAAATCGTTGTTGGCCAGCATGTCCAGCAGGGTGGGCTGGATGGTAAAGGACCGCATTTTCTGGTCAAACACGCTGAGGATACTGTTCATGGTGTCCTTGGGCGCATAGACGCTGCCGGAGAGGCTGGCGGCAACCAGCTCATCCTCCGAGGCATATTTCCACAGGAGGGTATTCTGGGGCTGCTGCCTGCCGGAGAAAAGGAGCCGCCGCAGCGTCAGCAGGTTTCCAATGTTGACGGCGTTGAGGGAGGCATGGTGCTCCTTGCAGTACCGGAACAGCAGCTGAATCAGGCCGTACAGCAGATCCGATGCGGAAAAGTCCCAGAACGGGTCATCGGTGGACCGGTCGCTCAGCATCAGGTTGTTGGCAATATCGTTGACAAATTCCGCGGACTTATCCAGATTTCCCTGGATGTAAAACTGGTAGGGAATATAAAGGGGATTCCAGGAGTTACCCACGCTGGGATTGCGGAAGTTGACATCCACAATGGTATAGCCCTGCTTTTTCAAGTCTCCCGCATGGCGGGCAAACAGCTCCCCCTTGGGATCGTTGATCACCATGGATTCCCCCGCATAACCCAGCACCTTGATGCCGGGGGAGACCACCGTCCGGGTTTTCAGGGAGCCGGTGGAGCCGTACACCAGGCTGTGGGTGTCGCTGGCGTCAATGTACAGCCGCCTGGTCTCCGCATCGTACAGCAAGGGGATCCCGCCGCAATACCGGGCCCCTCTGGTCTGGGAAAAGGTCCGGGAGGCCAGGTCAAAGTATGGATACGTTTTTCGTATTTTGTCCAGATTCTCAAAGCCAGGTGGATTCACCATCCTGCACCTCCTTATAAGGATGACTTGTTGGCCACATGGCCGCGGCCATATTCCTGCAGCATTTCATCCAGGGACAGGTCGGCCATGGCCGCGTCCTCAACAGCAAAGCGGTAATCCCGATACAGGCTGTCAATCCGGGACTGCCTCACTTCCTTCTGAATCAGTCTTCCCGATAATTCCAGCGCCTGCTCTGCCAGATAGATCTGGGCGCTCAGCAGATGGATGGCCAAATGGAAATCGTACACATCCTGCAAAAATTGGAGCTTTACATCCTGAAGGACGTCCTCCGGACCAAGTTTTTCAATCTCTCCCCTGCAGTACCCGATGGCTCTCCGCAGCCACAAGCGATGATGGGAAAAGGCCGCATCCAGCGCTGCGCCATTTTCATCTTCCCCCGCATCCTGGTCATAACACAGCACAATCTCATCCGCATAATCCCGAACCGCGCTCAGGATCCGTGAACGGGCCCGGTTGACCTGGGCTGTATCCGCCGCGTCCACCAGCTGCCGCAGGGCGTTCTCCAGCTTGGCCAGCACGCGCCGGTTCCCCATTTCCGGATCCCCGGCGCCAGCCCTCGGTGATCCGGCAGCGGAGGCCGCCTCTTTGGGACCGGATGCCGCTGCTGAAGCGTGGGGCGGAGATGGCGCGGCGCCCGGCGCCTCCTTATCCACCTTAGGCGGCCCCACATACTTGTATCCGACTCCCCGGACGGTTTTTACACAGGTCTTATATTTGTCCAGCTTTTTCCGCAGCTCCCGGATTGCCTGGTCCACCGGGCTCCGGTACTCCTGTTTATTGGGGACCACATAGCTCTCCTCACCGCCGTCCAGCTTGGAAAGGATCTGGCTCCGGGACATGGCAGCATTGCGGTTCTGGATCAGAAAGTCCAGGATAATCTTGGAATTTGCCACAATGGCAATGTTCTGGTCCGGCAAAAGGTGGAGTTCACAGGCATCGGAATCATAGTATTCCACGTGATCATCGGTGAAAAATACCCAGAATCCCATTTTGTTTTCTCCTCCTTCCACCCTTCTTACAAAACGCTTACATTTCCGGCTTACCCGGTCCGTTCTTACAAACCTCGCACAGAGGTCTTACCCCTTTCAAAGCGGTTCCTTACCGCTAAACCTTATCCTGATCCCAGAGGGTAAGGAGAACGCCGGGCGCCTTCCGGCATGTGGCTCTTCCCTCCATCCACACAGAGAGGAGTACTTGCCATGAAAGCAACCTGCACCGTATTTGTCAGCATCCTGCACACCCTCCATGAGGCCGGCATTACCACCGTTTCCCAGCTGGCGGCCCAGCCGCAGCTTCACGCCCGCTTTTGGCTGGCGGCAAAGGATTTCTGCCGCTTTGCCCTTCTCTCCAAAACCGGCGGCAAAAACCGTGGCGGGGAGATTCTTCCCGGGAACGCCCATAAGGTTGACGTTCTGGAACGCTTCGGCGCCACCACCCGGGAGGATCTGGAAGCAGACTGCCTGATCCGGATCATGGAGAAGCTGGACCGGGTGCTGCAGCAGCCCCCTGCGAAGCAGAAAAACTACTGTTACACCATCTGCAACAACATGGTAAACGACCACTTCCGCAAGCTTTCCTCCATCGGTATCCCAATGGTATCCCTGGACAGCCCCCTTTGGGGAACCGGTGGAGCGGAGGAAGACCCCTGTACTTACGGTGACCGGATTCCGGACCATACATACGACCCGGAGCGCCTGCATCTGGAACAGGAAAGCGTGAAGGAGCTGAGCCGGAGGCTGGAGGCCAAAAGGGCACGTGAACACGCAGAAAAACAGTCCATCCTCCTCCGGGAGGTATCTCTCCTATCCCCCCACACCGCCGAGGTTATGGCCCGCCTGGCCTGCAGCTATCTGGGCATGAAGCCCCGGGAACTGGCCGGCCTCATCCTGGACAAGGGCTGCAAAGCCGCCTACGCGGAGGTTCTCCGGAAGGCAGCACAGGAGAACCAGATCCGGCCGGAGCAGCTGCGCAGCCTCCTCTCCGGCTGTGCTGTGACGGAGGAATCCGTCAAGGCAGACAGCGGAAACCAGAAAATGGTGGCCGGTCAGATCAGCCGCCTAGCCTACCGGGCGGACAAGCGCCTGCACCGGTAAGGCGGCGCCTGCCGCTTTCCTTCCCTATATAAAGATGCCCGGCAGGCCAAAATCTCCAAACCTGCCGGACACCCCCGCCAGTTCTTCTACTTTCATGAAAAATATAGCAACATACGCGGGGCCTGTCAAGTGTGGCCGCCGGTTATTTTCCTTGACATCACTGCCTGTCCGCGCTATGATAAAGGTGAAAATTTCAACGAAATAAATGGAGGAAACATCCCATGGATCGCAAAGTATTGGTAGAGACTTCCGCAAGACACTTACATCTGTCCCAGGAGCACCTGGAGATCCTGTTTGGAAAGGGCCATGAGCTGACCGTCAAGAAAATGCTGAGCCAGCCCGGCCAGTTTGCCGCTGAGGAGAAGGTTCAGGTAATTGGCCCCAAGGGTTCCCTGAAGATGTCTGTTCTGGGCCCGGTCCGCAAGGAGACCCAGGTTGAGGTTTCCCTGACGGATGCCCGCTCCCTGGGCGTACAGCCGCCCATCCGCGAGTCCGGCGACCTGGAGGGCAGCGCCCCCTGTAAGCTGGTTGGCCCGGAGGGCGAAGTGGAGCTGACCCAGGGCGTCATCGCCGCCAAGCGCCACCTGCACTGCACCCCCGAGGACGCGGCAGAGATCGGCCTGAAGGACAAGGACATCATCAGCCTGAAGATCGACTCCCCGGAGCGCTCCCTGGTATTCGGCGACGTGGTGGTGCGTGTCAGCGCTTCCTACGCCACTGCTGTACATATCGACACGGACGAGGCCAATGCCCTGGCTCCCGCTCCCGGCGAGGTGTATGGAACCATCATCAAATAAGTTGTGTACATGAAAATGCCGCCCCGGATGGGGCGGTGTTTTTTCAAGTGGCGGTTTCCATGCCGGTGGATCCATTATTGCATAATCTCCTCCACAAAATGGCATCGCACAAAGTGGCTGGGCTGGATTTCCCGCACTTCCGGTTCCTCCTTGGCACACACTTCCTTTGCATAAGGGCACCGAGCCGCAAACCGGCACCCTGGTTTCGGATTGATGGGGGAAGACAACTCGCCTTTCAGCAGAATCCGCTCCTGCTTATGGTCAATATCCGGAATCGGCACCGCACTGATCAGCGCCTTTGTGTAGGGATGGAGCTGTGCCGCAAATAAGTCCTCCGAGGGGGCTTTCTCCACCATCTGCCCCAGGTACATGACCATAATATCATTGGAAATATATTTCACAACCGACAGGTCATGGGTAATGAAAATGTACGTTAAACCCAGCTGTTCCTGAATATCCAGCATCAAATTCAGCACCTGCGCCTGGATGGACACATCCAGAGCCGAGACCGGCTCATCGCACACAATAAATTTGGGATTCAATACCAGCGCCCGGGCAATTCCAATCCGCTGCCGGCGTCCGCCGTCCAGCTCATGGGGATAGGCATTCACAAACCGGGCTGCCAATCCTACCGTGTCCATCATTTCCTCCACACGTTGCTGGATCTGGGTTTTGCTGTAGCCACCGGCAATCTGCATAGGCTCCGCTATCGTCTGATAAACGGTCATTCTGGGATTCAACGAGGAAAATGGATCCTGAAAAATGATCTGCATTTCCTTGCGCAGCTGGGAAAGCTGAGAGCGGCTCACACGGGTAATATCTTCCCCATTGTATAAAATCTGCCCGCTGGTATTGTCAATCAGATGCAAAATGACCCGGCCCAGGGTAGACTTTCCACATCCGGATTCCCCCACTACCCCCAGTGTCTTCCCCTGTTCAATTTGAAAGGAAACGCCGTCTACCGCATGCAGGCTTCCATTCGGCACCTTGAAATACTTTTTTAAATCTTTTACTTCAAGAATTGTACTCATGCGTGATCCTCCTTCGCAAACAGACAACGGCAGTAATGGGCCGGCCCAATCTTTTTCAGCGGTACCGGGGCCTTTTTGCATTCCTCCGTACAGTACGCACACCGGGGAGCAAATTTGCAGCCCTGCGGAAGATTGGAAGGATCCGGCATCAGGCCCGGGATCAGCTTCAGGCGCTTTCCATTGGATTTCAAATCCGGCAGGGACTCAAAAAGGCCGATGGTATAGGGATGGCTCATCTTATGGAAGCAATTTCTTATTGAATCAATTACTGGCCCGGGAAACGGACGCTATTTTCCTGTTGGGATCTCAAAATTTGTATGATCAAAAAGAAGTGTATTATTTCAAGCTGGCAGACGACCAGTTTATGGTTGTGGTTTCCAAAAAGAATCCACTTTCCCGCCAAGACCGAATCCGCATTTCGGATTTGAAGGACGAAAAAATCATTATGCCTTCTCCAGATTCGTCCATACGCAAACGGATTGACCAGCTTTTTTTGTCCGCCGGCATTACGCCGCACATCATCTGCGAAAGCAGCCAATCGGATACCAGTACGCAGCTGGCTGCCGGTAACTTTGGCATCAGTTTTTCTTCCTCTTCCATTGCCGCCTACTTGGACGACGGCCGCTACCGGGCGATTCCCCTGGAACCGCTGGTCACCCGGCCCATTTATTTCGCGGTGCTAAAAAGGACCATGGAATATCCCCCGATCCAAGCGCTGGTACGATATTTTGAGGAAATTGCGAAGGATTCGTCATCTTGAAAAAAGATAAAGTACGTATTGCTATTTTAGCATAATTATGCTAAAATTGAACAGGAGGTGAATGATATGAACATGATTCGGCCAGTATCCGATTTAAGAAACAATTTTGCAGACATTTCCAAAACCGTGCATGAAACGGCCCAACCCGTCTTTTTAACAAAAAATGGATATGGGGATATGGTTGTCCTGAGTATGGAAGCCTTTGAAAACCTGCAATTTGAAAGTGAAGTATACTTCAAACTAAGCGAGGCAGAAAAAGAGGCGGATTTAACAAATCAGCGCTATTCCTCCAAAGAGGTGTTGAAAGCAATGAAAGAGGCGATCGGAGGGGAACCGGATGTATGATTTGGAATATCTCCCCGCCGCCCGGAAAGACCTGGTTGACATTGTCCGATATATAAGCCAGGAACTGCAGAACCCGGACGCAGCGGAGCACTTGGCTATAGAGATGATCGAGATAGCGGAAAAAACACAAATATTCCCGTATGCGAATCCGGCCCATCATCCAATCCGCCCACTAAAACACGAATACCGAAAAGTGTTCGTACAGAATTATGTGATGTTTTACTGGGTAGATGAAAAAAAGAAACGAATTACGATTGCCCGGGTGCTGTACGCCAAAAGAGATTCCAAACAACTGTTGGAATAAGAACTCCAGATCCAAAAGCAGGCAGAGGATAAATTCCCCTGCCTGCTTTTCTCTACCCGGCCAAAAAGTCCTCCGCCGCCTGGGCCAGTACCACCGCCCCCTCCCAGAGCACTTCCTCATCAATGTCAAACCGGTTGTTGTGATGGCCTGCCCGCTTTTGAGGATCCGGATGCGGGGCGCTGAGAAGCAGGAAGGCCCCGGGAGCCTCCTGCAGGTACCAGGCAAAGTCCTCGCTGACCATGGAGGGCGTCACCGGCCTGCTCCACACCTGCTCCGGAGGCAGCCACTTTTCCGCTGCCCGGGCCGCCAATGCCGCCATCTCCGCGTCATTGACCACCGGCGGGGCGCTCTCCAGAATCTCCAGCGTTCCCTCCGCCCGGGCCGCAGCGGCCAGCCCGTGGACCACCTCTTCCATCCGGGCAAGCACAAAAGAACGGACCGCCGCATCCAACGTGCGAAGGCTGCCCTCCATCACAGCAGTCTCCGGAATCACATTGCTGGTCTCACCAGCCGCAATCCGCCCCACCGTCAAAACCACCGCCTGGGAGGCAGGCACTTCCCGGGAAAGGATCCCATCCAGCCCCAGCAGGACAGATGCCGCTGTCCGGATGGGATCCACTCCCTTCTCCGGCATGGAGCCATGGGTCCCCTTTCCGCGGATGGTGATCCGAAAGCAGTCCGTGGACGCCAGGCAGCCCCCGGGCATTGCCACCAGCGTGCCGCTGGGAATCCAGTCCCCCAGCAGGGTGCCAATGTGGGTGCCAAAGACCGCGTCCACCCCCTCCATGCAGCCCTCCCGGATCATGCTCTTGGCGCCGTTCATAGTCTCCTCCCCCGGCTGGAAGAGCAGCCGGACTGTTCCCTGCAGAGTGTCCTGCTTCTCCTTCAAAAGCCGGGCAGCACCCAGCAGCATGGCAGCATGAGCGTCATGGCCGCAGGCATGCATACAGCCAGGCCGCTCGGACGACCAGGGAAGCCCGGTCTCCTCCTGCACCGGCAGGCCATCCATGTCCGCCCGCAGGGCCACGGTTTTGCCGGAGCCCCCCTGGATTTCCGCTACTATGCCGGAGCTATTCCGGCAGGCCCGGAAAGGAATTCCCAGCGCCTTCAGCTCCTCCTGCAAAAACGCGGCAGTCCGTGGAAGCTGCAATCCGGTTTCCGGCACTTGGTGCAGCCTTCTGCGCAGTTTTCTCACATACTCCTGAATCTCCTGGCATACTTCCGCCATCTTGTTCCTCCTTCCACTCACAGCGGCTCCGTAGCCTCTCGGAGCGCCTCTCTCTCCTCCTCATCCAGCAGAGGCGACAGCTGCTCCCAGCAAGTCTGGTGATACTGGTTCAGCCAGGCAATCTCATCTGGATGAAGGGCCTCCACATCAATTAATTCCCGCTCAAAAGGCAGATAGGACATATTCTGGAAACGGTAGAACGTACCATATTCGTTGGTAAGATCCTCCGTAATGTACAGATTGTCCTCCAGGCGCACCCCATATTTCCCCTCTTTGTAAACCCCCGGCTCCAGAGCCATCACCATCCCAGGCTTCATGGGCAGGAAGCAGAAAGCCCACTCCTTTTTATAAGACGGCTCTGAGATAAACTGAGGCCCCTCATGGGCTACAATACAGTAGCCGATTCCATGCCCGGTGCCATAGCCGTACTGCAAATGGGCATTCCACATAACCCGCCGGGCCACGCTGTCCAGATACGCTCCATCCACACCTTCCCGGAACACCTGGCGGCTCAGGTCCATCAGGGAGCGCAGGGTCAGGGTATAATCCTTCCGCAGCTCCTCCAGCTCCGGGCAGGGCCCCAGGTAGACCGTGCGGGTGATGTCCGTTGTACCGCCGTAGTAATGGGTCACCGCATCCACCAGCAAAACGCCGGAAGGCTCGATTGCCGTATTTTCTTCCTCTGTGGGGAAATAATGGGGGCCGGCGGCATTCTTCATATAGGCAGCCATCAGCGGAGCAGATCTCTTCCCCAGAAATTCCGGATTTTTGCTGCGGATCGCATACAGGATTTCCGACACATTGTACTCATTCAGGTTCCCATCCGCCGCATGCTTTTTGACATAGTGGAAAAACTTGAACAGCGCGGCACATTCCATACGGTCCGTGCGGATGAAATTTTCCCGTTCCACCGGGTTTTTAACCGACTTCAGATCGTTAACCTGATCAAAGCCCCGGATCTTTTCCACCCCCTCCGGCACAGCGGAATACAGCGCAAAATTCATACGGTACGGATCGTAAAACAGCTTGGCATCCGGTGAAATCTTGCGAATCTCTTCCTCCGCCTGATCAATGTCGTACAGCTCATAGCCATCCTGCCGCAGTTTTTCCCGCAGTTCCTCCGGAATCATGCGAACGCAGGCAAAGAGCTTGGCCACCTCCGGCGTTACCAGTGCATGGGACATAAATAGGGGATTAACCAGATCCTGCCCCCGCATGTTGGTCAGCCACACCACCCCCTCCATGGTACCCACAATGGTATGGTCCGCTCCATTCTCCGCCAGTCTGGCCCGGAGGTCCGCCAGCTTCTCCTGCCTGCTGCGGCCCGCGTACTTCATTTCATGCTCAAAAACAGGCTGATAGGCCGGTTCCGGCCGGTCCTTCCAGATGTCTCCCACCAGATCCAGGTCCGTCCGCAGCGTACAGCTCTTGCCGTGCAGCCGCCGGAGATTCTCCTGCAGCAGAAGTCCCCTGGAGGCCGTAATCGTCCGTCCGTCCACTGCCATCACCAGCTGATCCCCCTCCATAGCCGACAGCGTTTCCCGGATCCAGTCCAGGTAATAGTCCGCCCCCACCTTGGTCACATCATAGTGTTTCACCTGATCTATCTGTACCTGGTGCCGCGCCTGAATCACATAGCGTGCATCCGTCCAGAAAGATACCGCATCCTGCGTAACCATCGCATAGGCCAGCGTTCCGGAAAAGCCGGTGAGCCACCGGAGGCTGCGCCAGTAGTCCACCGCGGATTCCGCCAGATAGGCATCCTCTGTCGTGACCATAAAAAGATCCACTCCGCCTTGACGCATCCTCTCCCGCAACGCCGCAATTTTTTCGTTAAGTTCCATACCGCCCTCCTGTGGTTTTGATACCTCCATCATATTGTCAGAATCCTTTTTCGTCAAGTCATTTTGTTCAGAAATAAATTTTTGTATCAAAATACCAGGAACAAAGCCGCCCCCGGTACGGTTCGGGGGCGGCCTGGCTCAATGCTTCTTCAGCGGTGCGGTGGCTTCCCGCAGCGCCTCTTTTTCTTCCTCGTTCATGTAGGGCGACAGGTTTTCCCAGCAGGTCTGATGATATTGGTCAATCCAGTCAATCTCATCCGGATGCAGCATACCCACATCAATCAGCTCCCGTTCAAAGGGAAGGTAGGACATGACCTGGAAACGGTAGAAAGTCCCAAATTCATTGGCCAGATCCTCCACAATGTACATATTGTCCTCCAAGCGCACGCCATACCGGCCTTCCTTGTAAACGCCCGGCTCCAGGGACATGACCATGCCTGGCTTGATAGGCAGGAAACAGAAAGCCCACTCCTTTTTGTAGGAAGGTTCGGAGATAAACTGGGGGCCCTCGTGGGGGACAATACAGAAGCCAACCCCATGGCCAGTGCCATATCCGTAGTGCAGATGCTCATTCCACATGACCCGCCGGGCCACACTGTCCAGATAAGCACCGTCCACACCCTCCCGGAACACTTGGCGAGTCAGGTCCATCAGGGAACGCAGGGTCAGGGTGTAATCCCGGCGGATCTCCGCCTCCTCCGGGCAGGGGCCCAGGTAGAGGGTGCGCGTAATGTCCGTAGTCCCTCCATAGTAGTGGGCCAGGGCATCAATGAGAAGTACCCCGGAGGGACGGATCTCCGCATGCTCCTCTTCTGTGGCAAAATAGTGGGGCCCCGCCGCGTTCTCCATGTAGGCGGCCATCAGGGGATACGGCTTGGAGCGCAGGTATTCCGGGTTTTCGCAGCGGATACGGTACAGCGGCTCCCACAGGTTGTATTCATCCAGGCTGCCCTCCGCCACATGCGTTTTGATGTAATGGAAGAAACGGAACAGCGCCGCACACTCCTGGGTATCCGTACGGATAAAGTTTTCAATCTCCACCGGATTTTTGATGGCCTTCAGGTCGTTAACCAGGTCAAAACCCCGGATTTTGGCCACCGTGTCCGGCACCGCGGAAAACAGGGCAAAATTCATCCGGTACGGGTCGTAAAACAGTTTGGCATCCGGATCCATTTTCCGGATTTCTGCCTCCGCCTGGTCAATATCGTACAGCTGGTATCCGTCCTGCCGCAGCTTTTCCCGCAGCTCCTCCGGTATCATCCGCACACAGGCAAAGAGCTTGGCCGTCTCCGGTGTTACCAGCACGTGGGACATGAACAGCGGGTTCACCAGGTCCTGTCCGCGCATGTTGGTCAGCCACACTACGCCCTCCATGGTGCCTACAATGGTATGATCCGCCCCGTTTTCTGCCAGCCCGGCCCGCAGGTCCGCCAGCTTTTCCTGACGGCTCCGGCCCGCGTACTTCAGCTCATGCTCAAAGATCGGGCAGTAAGCTGGTTCCGGCCGGTCCTTCCAAATATCATTGACCAGATCCAGATCGGACCGCAGGGTACATGTTTTGCCCTGCAGGCGCTGCAGATTCTCCAAAATCAGCAGCCCCTTGGCAGCGGTGATGGTCCGGCCATCCACCGCCATCACCAGGTTTTCCCCAGGCATATCCGTAAGCTTCCGAATCATCCAGTCCAGATAATAGTCCGCCCCCACCTTGGTTACATCATAGTACTCCACATCCTGGATTTTCACCTGGTGCCGCGCCTGGATAATATACCGGGCATCTGTCCAGAATGACACAGCATCCTGGGTCACCATGGCGTAGGCCAGCGTCCCGGAAAAGCCGGTGAGCCACCGGAGCCCCCGCCAGTAATCCACCGCCGACTCCGCCAGATAGGCATCCTCCGTGGTGGTCAGAAACAAATCTACGCCGCGCCGGCGCATCTGCTCCCGCAGTGCCGCAATCTTTTCATTGAGATCCATACCGCTCCTCCTATTCTACCCAATGGTAATCGAACAGAGAATATCCACGAATGTTATCGGTGGCCAGGTCCGCGCTGTGCGGAATCACGGTCTTCACCACATAGAGGGGAACCAGCGGAACATCCTCCATCACTTTGTCAATGATCTGTTTATAGATTTCCTTTCTTGCCTCCTCATCGGTCTCCGCACGTCCCTGGAGCACCAGCTGGTCCATCTCTTCGTCCACGTAGAAGCCATAGTTGCCGGTGGACCCTACGGAGCCAGAGTATACCAGGTTGCCCAGGCTCTCATCCATGTCATAGGCCTGGCCGTTCCATCCCAGGATCAGAACCGGAACGTCCTCCGCGTCGCAGGCCGCCAGGAAGGAGGCCCGCTCCATGGGCTCCACCGTGGCATTGAGGCCGATGGAGGAAAGGACGCTCTGCAGCCAGACGGAAAGGGTAGCATAGGGTTCGGTATTGTAGGACTTGATTACCACGGAGGCCCCCACATTGCCGCACTCCTCCACCAGCGCCTTGGCCTTCTCCAGGTCATATTCATACTGGATGCTGGGTTCATAGTCCGGATTTCCCGCCATTACAGAGCCAATGTCTCCCGGATACCGGATCAGCTGGCCCATGCCCTCTGCCCCCACCGTCAGGGCTTCCTCCGGATTCACCGCATATGCCACAGCCTGGCGCATCCGCACATCCGAGAAAATGCCGTCCGGATAATAGAAGTGGATACACTCAAACCGGGCGCTGAGATATTCGTCCAGGACAATGGAGTCGTCCGCCGACAGCGTGTCATAGGAGCTGCCGCTGATGGGTTCAAAATACACATCCAGCTCCCCTGTCTGCAGGGCCACTATGGCGGCATTCTTGTCGGTAATCTGATGGAGGACAATGGTTTGGATATCCGGCTTGCCGCGGAAATAGTCTTCCCTTGCCTCAAAGGTCATGGAAACATCCGGCTGCCAGTCTACCAGTTTGTACGGCCCGGTGCTGACAATCTTGTCCACAGAGGAACCGTACTCATCCCCCCAGGCTTCGTAGGCGTGCTGCGCCACAATGCAGAGGTGCATGGGGTTGGAAAAACTGGAGAGCAGGGACGCTTTGGGAGAAGAAAGCAGCACTTCCACCGTGTCCTCATCCGGAACGTTGACCGTCTGTACCTCCTCGAACACCCAGGAGTGGCTGCCGCTCTCCTTAAAAAGCTCAATGGAGAACTTCACATCCTCCGCCGTCACATCCTCCCCGTCGCTCCAGGTCACGTCCGGATTCAGGTGGAACGTGTAGGTCAGGCCATCCTCCGAGACCTCCCAGCTCTCCGCAATGCCTGGCTCAATCACATTGTCCGCCCCCCGGGACAGCAAAGCATCATAGGTTTGGGCAAAACAGATGGTTTCCGCCACGCCCAGGAGCCCGCTGGGCTCCATGGAGTCCGCAATGGCCTGGTACGCCACATTCACGGTGCGCTGGCCCCCACCTCCGCCATTGTCTTCCCCCGCGCTGGGGGCCGCCGCGGTGCTCTCCGTCCCGCCTCCGCCGCAGCCGGTCACGCAGAGCGCTGCCGCCAACAAGGTTGCCCACAGTTTTCGCATTCTCATACTTTTTCCTCCTAATATATTTTATTTTTGTACCTTCGGATTCTCTTGCCTCCCTCACTCATACAGGGCGCAGGCCACAAAATGCCGGTCTCCCTGGTCCTTCAGGGAGAAATTCCTTCCCGTACAGGCTTCTGTACAGTGATCGCACCGCTTAGAAAAACGGCAGCCCGGTTCCGGATTGATGGGGTCCGAAACCTCTCCCCGGAGCAGCTGGCGCTTGAGTGAAGCCCCCAGCTTGGGAACCGGGATGGCAGACAGCAATGCCTGGGTATACGGATGCAGCGGATTGCGGAACAATTCCGCCGCCGGAGCCCGCTCCACGCACTGCCCCAGATACATCACCATAATCTCATTGGAAATATGCTTCACCACCGAAAGGTCATGGGTAATAAACATGTATGTCAGCCCCAGCTCCTCCTGCATATCCATCAGCAGATTCAAGATCTGGGCCTGGATGGATACGTCCAGGGCCGACACCGGCTCATCGCAGACAATGAACCGGGGCCGCAGTGCCAGGGCCCGGGCAATGCCCACCCGCTGCCGCCGGCCGCCGTCCATCTCATGGGGATAGGAGTTGATAAACCGCTCCGCCAGACCCACAATCTCCATCAGCTCCTGCACCCGCTGCAGGGTTTCCTGGCGGCTTCTATAGACATGGTTCATCACCAGTGGTTCCGCAATCAACTCGTACACCGACATTCGGGGATTCAGGCTGGAGTAAGGATCCTGGAATACAATCTGCATCTCCCTCTGGATCTTCCGCCGCTGCTTTTTATCTCCGTGGAGCAGATCCTGATCCTGGTAGTACAGCTCCCCGGACGTGGCCGGCAGCAGCCCCAGGATTACCCGCCCCAGAGTGGACTTTCCGCAGCCGGATTCCCCCACTACACCCAGGG
>CAJFTW010000033.1 GCA_904420025.1 Candidatus Pseudolachnospira avium | reverse complement strand
GACATGGTAGGCATCGTCCTGGGACAGCTTTTCCAGGTCGCTGGCGGTGGTCACATTCTCCACCAGGTCCACATCCCCGCTCTGCAGGGCCATGGATTTGGTGGAGCTGTCCTCAATGAACAGCACCGTCACCCGATCATAGGGCACCTCCCCATTCCAGTAGTACTCGTTCCGGACCATCTCCAGGCTGACGCCAGACTCTGTGCTCTCCACCCGGTACGGGCCGGTGCCCACAATGGCCCCTGCCTCCGCCTCCTCCACATCAATCACCGCAAAATACGGGTAGGCCAGGATTCCTGGCAGGTTGCCGGTGGGCGATGCGCAGACCACGGTTACGATGCCGGCTGCGTCGTCCGCCGTAAGGCTCTGGTAGGTCAGGTAGATCTCCGGATTGGAGTTGCCGGTGCCGCCCCGGTCCGCATCCGTCTCCGCGTACAGCCGTTCCAGGGAAGCCGCCACCGCCGAGGCCGTCACCGGCCTGCCGTTGGAGAAGGAAACGCCCTCCCGGATGTGTAGGGTCCAGGTGCGGTAGTCCTCCGAAACCGTGTAGGAATCGCACAGCCAGGGCTGGGCCACCACCTGACCGTCAAACCGGAACAGGCACTCGGTGATGCCGTAGCGGACGCCGCACCAGCTGGAGTTGACGTTGGTAGCCGGGTCCAGGGAGTCGGAATAGTTGTAGCAGCCAAAGCGTAGGTGTGCCTCCCCTTCAGCGCTGCCGCCGCCCCAGGCCAGCAGCACCGCCGCCACCGCTGCCACTGCCAGCACCGCCAGCCGTCTCCGCCGCTGCCCGGCCGGCCGTTTCCGCCGTCTTTTGGCTCCGGAGCCGGCCGGCTGCCGCCCCTTTTTCCCCTGGGTCTGCGCCTGCCCTTCCTCCCGGGGATCCAGCAGGTCCCGTAGGCTGTCCCCCAGCAGGTTAAACAGCATGACGGTCAGAAAGATGGCCAGCCCCGGAAAAATCATCAGCCAGGGGTTGGCTTCCATGTTTCCCCGGCCCTCATTGAGCATGTAGCCCCACTCAATGGAGGTGGACTGGGCCCCCAGCCCCAGGAAGGAGAAGCCCGCCAGCTCCAGCATCATGCCGCCCACGTCCGTGGCGGCGGTGACGGCCAGGGTGGGCAGCACCGAGGGCAGCATGTAGCGGCTCAGAATGTGCCGTTCCCGGGTCCCGGCCAGCCGGGCCGCCAGCACGTAGTCCTGCTGCCGGGCCTTCAGCACCAGGCTGCGGGACAGCCGGGCGTACTTGGTCCAGCTCACCGCCAGAATGGCCAGCATGGCGTTGGTGATGCTGGGGCCCAGGATACCCGCCAGGGCAATGGCCAGGGCCATGCCCGGGAAGGAAACCATCATGTCCGCCCCCCGCATGATCACCGCATCCACCGGGCCGCCCAGGTAGCCGGCCACCGTGCCCAGCAGGCCGCCCACCACCAGAATGCCGGCCACCAGGGCCAGGGAGGAGGCCAGGGAGGTGCGGGCGCCGTAAATCACCCGGGAATACAGATCCCGGCCCATACGGTCCGTGCCAAACCAATGGGCGGAGCTGGGCGGCTGCAGCGCATCCGTCAGCACCGCCTCCTGGGGGTTGTGGGTGGCCAGCGCCGGGGCCAGCACCGCCGCTGCCGCCAGCAGCAGCACCAGGGCCAGAAAAATCCCAAAGCGGATTTTTGCCTTTCTCATCGGGCCACCTCCTTCCGCAGCCGGGGATCCAGCCGGTTGTAGGAGAGATCCACCACCAGGTTCACCGCCATGTAGATCAGGGCAATCCACAGCACGTACCCCTGGATCAGCGGATAGTCCATGGAGGTGATGGCGGAGATGGCCAGGCTTCCCAGCGCCGGGTAGGAGAAGATCACCTCCACCACTGCGGTGCCCCCCAGCAGGGAACCCAGGGACAGGCCCAGCAGGGTCAGCAGCGGCAGCATGGCGTTGGGCAGCACGTGGCACCAGAGGATCTTCTTTTCCGAGATGCCCCGGGCCCGGGCCCCGGCCACATAGTCCTGGCGCAGCTCCTCCAGCACCGCCGCCCGCACCTGCCGGGCATACTTGCCCGCCATGGCAAAGGCCAGGGTAAAGGCCGGCAGCAGCATACGCTGAAAGGTGATCTGGTTGGAGACCACCGGCACCAGCTTCCACTTCATGGCCACCACGTAGAGCAGCAGCAGGCCCACCCAGAAATTGGGCATGGAGATGCCCAGGAACGTGCCGCCCCGGAGCAGATAGTCCAGAGGCCGGTTTTGGTGCAGGGCCGAGAGGATCCCCAAGGGCAGCGCCAGGACCAGCATCAGCACCAGGGCCAGCAGGGCCAGCCACACCGTGGGCATCACCCGGGCGGCCAGCAGCTGGGCCACCGGCTGCCCCTCCGAGTAGGAGGTGCCAAAGTCCCCGTGGAGGCAGTCCCACACCCAGTTTCCATACCGCACCAGAAAAGGCTCATTGAGCCCCAGCTCCTCCCGCATCTCCTCCAGCGCCTCCTCCGAGGGAATGGTGCCGCTGACCGCAAACAGGGAGCGCACCGGGTCCCCCGGCGCTAGATCCATCAGCAGGAAGCTCAGGAAGCTGACGCCTATGAGCACCGCCAGAATATGCAGGATACGCTGTATCCACCTTCGTTTTTTCACTTGCCTTCTCCTCCCGGTCCGGCAGGGCTTTTCCGCTTTCCGGTAAACCGGAAGCCTCCCTGGGAGGGAAGGCGTCCCACAAAAAAAGCCGCGCCAGCTTCTATGAAAAACTGGCACAGCCGTATTCCTGTGCTCGGTACGGATACGAGTGTCCCCCCTCGGATCCGTTTCGAGAATTGTGTAAGTTTCCTGACTCGCGCTCCCGGGAGCCCCCTGCCCTTTCAGACAGCGCTCCCTGCGTACGCAGCCTACCTTCCCACGGGAATCTGCTCCCGCAGTGGCGGACTTTCGTCCAGACGGCAGAGGCTTCTGCCGCTTCGGTGCGTCCTCACGCTCACAGTGCCGGTAACGCGGGGCTTTTCACCCCATTCCATCTAACGCCCCACCCTGGCCTGGGCCGTTGCGGGTGGGATGACACAATTCTTTTGGATTGTATGGCCCTACTATAGCACGGCTGGGGGGAATTGGCAAGGAAATTCTACTTCCCCCGGGAAATTTCCCCGGGCGTTTTCCCTCCATTACAGAAGAGCCTTCAGGGCAATCATCAGCCCCAGGTACACGGCCAGCAGCAGATAGGCCGCCGCATCCCGGCCCTGGTACCGCAGCGGGTACATTTTGGTGCGCCCGGCCCCGCCCCGGTAGCACCGGGACTCCATGGCCATGGCCAGGTCCGTGGCCCGGCGGAAGGCAGAGATGAACAGGGGCACCAGCAGTGGGATCAGCGCCTTGGCCCGCTGTACCAGGCTGCCGGACTCAAAATCCGCTCCCCGGGCCATCTGGGCCTTCATAATCTTGTCCGCCTCCTCGGTGAGCAGGGGGATAAACCGCAGGGCAATGGACATGGTCATGGCCAGCTCATGGACCGGCACCCGGAAAACCCGCAGGAAGCCTAGGCCCTTCTCCAGCCCGTCGGTCAGGGAGTTGGGGGTGGTGGTAAAGGTCATCAGGGAGGAACCCATGATCAGATAGATCAGCCGCACCGCCATGTACGCCCCCTGAATCAGCCCCTCCCGGGTAATCCGGAAGATCCACACCTGCACCAGCACCTGCCCCGGCGTCAGAAAAATATTGAACACTACGCTGAACAGCAGGAGAAAGATCACCGTCTTCAGCCCCCGGAGAATGTAGCCCAGGGGAACCCGGGAAAGCCCAATGCAGCCGCCCAGAAACAGGGTGGCCAGCAGGTAACAGGGCCACGCGTCCGCCACAAACAGGGAGATCAGAAAGATCAGCGTCCCCATCAGCTTGACCCGGGGGTCCAGCCGGTGAACCGGCGAGGCCACCGGATAATATTGTCCCAGTGTAATATCCTTTAACATGCCTGTATCCTCATTCTGCCGTCTCCTCCCCAAAGCACCGGAGAATCTCCTGCTCCGCCTCCGCCACCGTGGTCACATCTCCGGAGACCAGGAAGCCGGCCTGCCGCAGCTCCTCCACCAGATAGGTGACCTGGGGCGCGGATAGGCCCATCTTCTCCAGCTCCCGGTGGTGGCGGAACACCTCCCGGGGGGGCCCGTCAAAGGCCACCAGCCCGTCGTCCAGCACAATCAGCCGCTCCGCGTACCGGGCCACATCCTCCATGCTGTGGGAAACCAGCACCACCGCCATGTTCTTCTCCCGGTGCAGCCGGGCCACCTGGTCCAGAATCTCATCCCGCCCCGCCGGGTCCAGGCCGGCGGTGGGCTCGTCCAGCACCAGCACCTCCGGCTCCATGGCCAGCACGCCGGCAATGGCCGCCCGGCGCTTCTGGCCGCCGGAGAGCTCAAAGGGGGAACGGCGGTAAAAGCTCTCGTCCATTCCCACCAGCCGCAGGGCCTCCCGGGCCCGGGCCTCCGCCTCCTCCGGGGAGCAGCCCAGGTTTTTGGGGCCGAAGCAAACGTCCGTCAGCACATCCACCTCAAACAGCTGGTGCTCCGGGTACTGGAACACCATGCCCACCTTGCCCCGGAGCATTCGCCGGTTATAGCCCTCCCCAAAGATATTTTCCCCGTGGAAGCGCACCTCCCCGGCATCCGGCTTCAGCAGGCCGTTGAGATGCTGGATCAGGGTGGATTTGCCAGATCCGGTGTGGCCGATGATGCTCACAAACTGCCCCCGGGGTATAGAGAAGGAGACGCCCTTCAGCACCTGGGTTTCCATGGGGGTTCCAATGCCGTACCGGTAGGTCACATCCCGCACCTCCAGCACCGGCGCCTGCCCGGCATCTGCAGCGGCAGCCGCCTCCCCGGAGGGCTTTCCGCCTCCGGAAGGGAACGCCTCCCCGCCGGCCGCGGATTCTGCCGATTCGCTCCGCGGTCCTCCCACCTGGGCCCCTGCCTCCCGGGCCTCCCACAGCGACTGGGTCAGCTCGGAGATGGTCAGGATCCCCGAGGGCACCGGCAGCCCATCCGCCGCCAGCCGGGAGCCCAGCTCCGTGGCCTGGGGCACATCCAGCCCCAGGGCCTTCAGCTCCTCCACCCGGGCAAAAATTTCCCGGGGCACGCCGGACATCCGGATTTTCCCATTGTCCATCACAAAAATCCGGTCCGCCTGGACCGTTTCTTCCATATAATGGGTGATGAGGATCACGGTGATCCCCTCCTCCCGGTTCAGCTTCCGCACCGTGCGGATCACCTCCCGCCGGCCGCTGGGATCCAGCATGGCCGTGGGCTCATCCAGCACAATGCACCGGGGCCGCATGGCCATGACCCCGGCAATGGCCACCCGCTGCTTCTGCCCGCCGGACAGATGGTTGGGGGAAGCCTTCCGATAGGCGGTCATGCCCACCGCCTCCAGGCTTTCCCTCACCCGCTTCCAGATTTCCGGGGTGGGGACGCCCATGTTCTCCGGGCCGAAGCCCACATCCTCCTCCACCACCGTGGCAATGATCTGGTTGTCCGGATTCTGGAACACCATGCCGGCGGTCTGGCGGATATCCCAGATATGCTCCTCCTGCCGGGTATCCATACCGCCCACCCAGATCACGCCGTCGGTGGGAAACAGCAGAGCATTGATGTGCTTGGCCAGGGTGGACTTGCCGGAGCCGTTGCGGCCCAGAATGGCCACAAACTGCCCTTCCTGCACATCCAGGCTGACGCCGTCCACCGCCCGCAGCGTCTCCTCAATCTGATTTTCCTCGTCCCTCCGGACGTATTCATAGACCAGCCGGTCTGTCCGCACAATTCCCATGTTGCCTCTTTCTATTGTTCCGTCACTTGCGGCAGCCTCCGCGCCGCCGCGGTTTCCTGTGCCCTTGGAACAGGCGCTTTTTATTCTACAATAACCATGCGCCTCTTGTCAAATTTCTCCACCGGCAAAAAAGCCGGCGAAAAAATCCAAATTTCCCTTGCCAAAAGGATTCCTCTGCCGATATAATAGAAGTTATGTTATTCCGAGGACACCTGAAACACCCTCCGGGTGTACCTTTATGCCGTGAGGAGCACGGCAGGCAGAGGAAACACCCTCCGGGTGTGCCTTTATGCCGTGAGCAACGCGGCAAGCAGATGAAATACCGAAAGGAGAACCCCATGAACCGGGTAGCCGTTGTCACAGACAGCAACAGTGGAATCACCCAGGCCCAGGCCGCACAGCTGGGCATCCGTGTGCTTCCCATGCCTTTTTATATTGACGATACCATGTACTACGAGGACATCAACCTGTCCCAGGAGCAGTTTTATGAGAAGCTGGCAGCAGGCGCCAACATCTCCACCTCCCAGCCGGTGGTTGCCAACGTGCTGGATCTGTGGGACGAGCTGCTGCAATCCTGCGACCAGGTGCTGCACATTCCCATGTCCAGCGGACTCAGCGGATCCTGTGAGACTGCCATGGCCCTGGCCCAGAAATACGGCGGCCGGGTGGAGGTGGTGAACAACCAGCGGATCTCCGTGACCCAGAGGCAGTCGGTACTGGACGCCATGGAGCTGGCCCGGCAGGGCAAGTCCGCTGCGGAAATCAAAAAGATCCTGGAAGACACCAAGTACGACTCCAGCATCTATATTATGGTGGACACCCTGTATTATCTGAAGAAAGGCGGACGGATTACGCCAGCCGCCGCGGCCATCGGTACTTTCCTGAAGCTGAAGCCGGTGCTGCAGATCCAGGGTGAAAAGCTGGACGCCTTTGCCAAGGCCCGCTCCGTCAAACAGGCCAAAAGCGTCATGATCAAGGCCATCCAGCACGATTTTGTCCAGCGCTTTGGCACAGACGAGCAGGGCACCGGCATGCACCTGGAGATGGCCTACACCGGAGACCGGCAGGAAGCGGAAACCTTCCGCCAGGAGGTTCAGCAGATCTTCCCGGACCAGGATATTGTCATGGATCCCCTCTCCCTCAGCGTCTCCTGCCATATCGGTCCTGGCGCCCTGGCACTTGCCTGCACCAAAGTGCTCGTATAAATCTCTCTTGAAAACAAAGCGGACGCAGGCTGCCCCACAGAAGGGCGCTTTCGTCCGCTTTTCCGCCGGGCTCCGGAGCCCGGCCTTTTCTTTTGGCTAGGAATCCGGCACGGCGGGATTCCTATTTTTCTGCCTCCGGCAGCCCGGCGGCAAAGGCCAGAAAATCCTCAAACGTCCCGTGGGTCCACTGCCCCACATCCCGCTTCTTCCGGTTCAGCAGGAAATCCGTGATCAGGTAATTCCGGATTCCCAGGGAGGAGGAGGAAACCATGTCGTCCTCTACGTCGTTCCCCACCATCATACAGTCCTCCGGACGCTTTCCCAGCAGCGCCAGCAGATCCTCAAAATACGCCGGGTTGGGCTTGCAGCGCCGACTGTTCTCAAAGGTGGTGATATGGGAAAAGTCCTCCGGCGTCAGCCCCGCCCACTGGATCCGGGGCCACACCGCCGCCCGGGGGAACAGGGGGTTGGTGGCCAGCACCAGCTGGTATCCCTTGCCCTTCAGCAGATCCACCGCCTGCCGGGCCTTTCCGCCGGCCCGGACCACCCGTCTCAGGTTCCGGTAGTCCGTCTCATAGTAGCGCAGGAACTCCGGCTCCCGGCTCCGGATGTCCGGCACCGTCTGCTCAGCAAACACCTGCCAGAAAATCTCCTCATTGGTGTGCTCCGAGGTGTTTTTCACCTGGGCCAGGGTTGCCGCCACCAGAGCCTGGGCAAAGGCCTTCCGGTCAAAGTCCGGGGGCGTAAAGCGCTCCGCCAGCTCCCCCATATACTGCTGTATAAACACGTCCTGATCCATGGGGAGCAGCGTCCCGTCCAGATCAAACAGAATGGTATCCATATCTCAGATTTTCTCCACCAATTCCTTCAGTGCCTTCTCAATATCCTGGGTCTTTGCCTGGGCATCCTCCAGGGATGTTCCCTTCACACCATAGTAAAATTTAATCTTGGGCTCTGTGCCGGAAGGACGGGCACAGCACCAGCTGTCCTCGTTGAGCTCAAAGTACAGCACATTGGACTGGGGCAGGCCGGTCTCCCGGGCCTCGCCGGTGCGGTTGTCCCGGATCACGTTGGCCTGGTAGTCCCGGAACGCCTCCACGGTGTACGTGCCGATCTCCTTGGGCGGATTCTGCCGCAGGGTGTCCATAATCTTCTGGATCTGGGCCTTGCCGTCCAGCCCCTTCATGGTCAGGGAGAAGATGCCGTCCTGATAGTAGCCCAGCTCCTCGTACAGCTGGATCATGGCATCCCACAGGGTCATCCCCTTGGTCCGGTAGTAGGCCGCCGCCTCGCACAGGGCCATGGTGGCCACAATGGCGTCCTTGTCCCGGGAGTGGGTGCCAATGAGGCAGCCGTAGCTCTCCTCAAAGCCGAACAGGTAAGTACCGTCACCGGTCTCCTCAAACTTCCGGATCTGCTCGCCGATGTACTTGAAGCCGGTGAGCACCTCAATCTCCCGCACCCCGTACTTTTTGGCAATAGCGTCTGCCATGTTGGTGGTAACGATGGTTTTGACCAGGATGCCGTCCGCCGGCAGGCCCTTCTGCTCCTTCCACTGGCCGATCTCATAGTCCGCCAGCAGGCAGCCGGACATGTTGCCGGTAAAGCACTTGTACTCCCCGGTCTTGCTGTCCTTGGCATAGACCCCCAGCCGGTCCGCATCCGGGTCCGTGGCCAGCACCAGGTCTGCGTCCTTTTCCTTGGCCAGCTTCAGTGCCAGGTCAAAGGCCTCCGCCGCCTCCGGGTTGGGGTAGCTGACCGTGGGGAAGTTGCCGTCCGGCAGCTCCTGCTCCGGCACCACGTACACGTTGGGGAAGCCAATCTCCCGCAGGATCCGCCGGGCCGGGATGTTGCCGGTGCCGTGGAGGGGCGTATAGACAATTTTCAGCTCCTTGCCCACCGCGTCTATGCAGTCCTGCCGCTTGATCTGTTTCTTCAGCTCGTCCATGTAGGCATCGTCCACCTCCGGGCCAATGGTCACAAAAAGGCCGGCCTCCTCCGCCGCCTTCCGGTCCATGCTCTTTACCGTGGCGTAATCCGTCACCGCCTTTACCTCCGCCAGAATGCCCGTGTCATAAGGCGGGGTGATCTGGGCGCCGTCCGCCCAGTAGACCTTGTATCCGTTGTATTCCGGCGGGTTGTGGCTGGCCGTCACCACAATGCCGGCGGTGCAGCCCAGCTTCCGCACCGCAAAGGAGAGCTCCGGCGTAGGGCGCAGGCTATCAAAGACGTAAGCCTTAATGCCATTGGCACAGAGGCAAAGAGCCGCCTCCTCCGCAAACTCCGGGGACATGCGCCGGGAATCATGGGCAATGGCCACGCCCTTTGCCTGGGTGCCTTCCTTCAAAATAAAGTTGGCCAGCCCCTGGGTTGCCTTCCGCACCGTGTAGCGGTTCATCCGGTTGGTGCCGGCTCCGATGATGCCACGGAGCCCCCCGGTGCCAAACTCCAGATCCGCGTAAAACCGTTCCTTGATCTCCTGCTCGTTGCCTTCTATGCTCCGAAGTTCCTCCCTGGTAGCCTGGTCAAAATACGGATTGCCCAGCCACTCCTGATAGGCCTCCCGATATCCCATATCCGTTCCTCCATTCTTAAACATTTTCCACCGGCCGGTACTTTGGATTCCTGCTCTGTATGTCCGCTTTTCCGCCGGTCCCGGCGCTTTTATTATAGGGTATTTTCCGCTTCTTTACAAGAATTTTTCCGTAAAAGGCCGGTAAAACGGGGGATCCCGAAGAGCAGCGCCGGGAGCTCCCCACAGCGGGGATCCCGGCGGCGCCGGCTACAGCAGCCCCCTGCCCTCCATGGCCTCCAGGAAATGCCGCTGCTGCTCCTGCTGCTTCTCCAAAAGCTGCAGTTTTTCCAGGTTCCGGAAGGGCATCCAGCTCTTTTTCCGGTTATAGTAATAATTCACCTGCTTCCAGAACTTTTCCGGATAGTGAAGGCGGATATTCAGATACCGGCGCTCTGCGTCCGTCAGCGGGCGGATTTTCTGGTAGCCGGCCAGCATGGCTTCCCCCAGGCGCCGGTTCCAGCTGTGCTTTTCCATGGCCTTGCGCAGGAACAGGTACAGATCCCCCGCCGGGATCCCCCAGCCCATGTGGGAAAAGTCCACCACCGCCATGTCCCGCTCCCGGACCATCAGGTGGTGGTGGGTATAGTCCCCGTGGCAGAGCAGCAGCTCCCCCATCCCCTCCCCGGCTGCCTGCTCCGCCGCCTGCCGGGCCGCCTCATAGTACCGGGGAAAGCCGCTTAAAATCTGCAGCTCCAGATCCGATTTGTGCCGTTTCTTCCGAATATAATTGCGGGTCCGCAGAAGCTCCCGGGTATGGCGGGCCAGCTCCTCCCGCCAGTCCTCCGCTTTCTCCTCTTCCTGCCCGGAATCCCCGGAAAGTGCCTGCAGCCCTTGGTGGAGCCGGGCCAGGACCTCCGTCCCCTGCAGGATCTCCCCGGGCTCCGCCATGCTGCACTCCCGCCCTCCCGGCCAGCGCTTTACGGCAAAGGTCCGCTGATCGCTGCCCTCCGTCAGCAGGTTCCCCTCCTTATTTTCTATATAGGAATCCACCGGAATCCCCGTCTGTTCCTCCAGCCGCTCCAGAATCCGGTTTTCCCAGCGCAGCCGCTTCTCCGTGCTGCCGGTTTCCCGGAGATAGAGAAGGCCTTCCTTCGTCTCGCAAAGGAAGGCCCCGCGAACTCGACTGATTTTTTCCACAGCAAAGGGATACTGCTCCCACAATTCCATTTCCCGCTCGTTCATACGATACCTCCCCGGCTCTCCAACTGTGCCATTTCATTGTATGAACTCCGGGCTTACTTTATTCAAGAAGCAGTGGCTGCGCCGGGGCGGTTCCAGGGAAGGTTTACGCCGAGGCGGCGGCTGCTACCGCCGCCGTCCGTAGACCCAGGCCAGGTTCCGCAGCTTTTCCGCCAGCGCCTCCGTCAGCTGGCCGGGCAGCAGCCGCCACTGCCAGTTGCCCTGGGAACGCCCGGGGAAATTCATGCGGGCCTCCGCACCCAGGCCCAGCAGGTCCTGGGCCTGGAAGATGGCCACATCCGCCACGCTGGCGTAGGCGGCCCGCAGCAGCGCCTCCGGCAGCTCCTCCCGGTACGCGGCCCCCAGGTACGCCCGCATGTAGGCCAGCGCCTCATCCGGCTGGCTGTCCAGGAAACCGGCCAGGGTCTCATTGTCATGGGTGCCGCCGTAGACCACGCAGTTGGGCCGGTAGTGGTGGGGCAGATGCCCGTTGTCCGGCCCGCTGTCAAAGGCAAACTCCAGCACCTTCATGTTGGGGTAGCCGGTCTCCTCCAGCAGCTCCTGCACCTCCGGCAGAAAGACCCCCAGATCCTCCGCCACAATGGCGGTCCGGCCGGCCGCCTCCTCCAATGCCTCTGTCAGCCGCCTGCCCGGGCCCGGAAAGTAGGTACCGCCCCGGGCATCCTCCGCCTCCGCCGGCACCGAATAGTAGCGGACCAGGCCGATAAAATGGTCAATCCGCACCACGTCAAACAGCCGGGCCGCCAGCCCCATGCGGCGGCGCCACCAGGCAAAGCCGTTCCCCTCCATATAGTCCCAGTCGTACAGGGGATTCCCCCACAGCTGCCCCAGCTCCGTAAAGGCGTCCGGCGGCACCCCCGCCACCGCCCGGGGCCGCCGCTCCTCATCCAGCTGGAAGCAGGCCGGGTTGGCCCAGACATCCGCGCTGTCCAGGGCCGCATAGATGGGCATGTCCCCAATCAGAAGGATCCCCCGGCTGCCCGCGTACTCCCGCAGCGCCTGCCACTGGCGGAAAAACTGGAACTGGCAGAACTCCTGGAGATGGAGCTCCTCCCGCCACCGGTTCCGGGCTTCCTCCAGGGCTTCCGGCTCCCGGAAACGCAGAGGCCGGGGCCACTGGGTCCAGGGAGCCCCTCCTTCCTGCACCTTCAGTGCCATGTACAGGGCAAAATCCGGCAGCCAGTCCCCATTTTCCTGCCGGAAATGCTCCCATTCCTCCCGCAGCTCCCCGCCGGGGCGGAAACGGCTGGCGGCCAGGCGCAGCAGGGTCCAGCGGTTCCGGTACAGGATGCCGTAATCCACCCGGTCCGGCTCCTCCCCCCAATCCGCCGCCTCCAGCTCCTCCGGATGCAGCAGGCCCTCCGCCGCCAGCTGGTCCAGGTCAATGAGATACGGATTCCCTGCCAGCAGGGACAGGGTCTGATAGGGGCTGTCCCCATAGCCGGTGGGCCCCACCGGCAGTACCTGCCAGTACCGCTGCCCCGCCTCCGCCAGGAAATCCACAAATTTCCTGGCCTCCTGCCCCAGGGTGCCAATGCCGTAGGGCGAGGGTAACGAAAAAATGGGGAGCAGGATGCCTGCTCCCCGTTCCAAACCATGAGCCATAGATGCCTCCTCAAACAACTGTTTTTCGGGATGATACATACCTTTCGGAAATTATACCAGAAAGAGGCCGCCTTTTCCAGAGAAGAGCCGGATTTTCCCCCGCCAGCCGCTTGCATTTCCCATTTTCAATATGCTAAACTATAGCCGTTACCGCGGTTGTCCTTTGCCATTTGCAGGGTTCCCGCCAATTTTCTTCCAAAGGAGGCACCTATGACCTTACAGCTTCCGGAGCCCGTCTCCCAAATACTCCTGCAACTGACCAACGCCGGTTTTGAAGCCTACGCCGTAGGCGGCTGCGTCCGGGACGCCCTGCTGGGCCGCACCCCGGAGGACTGGGATATTACCACCTCCGCCCGGCCGGAGCAGGTGAAGTCCCTGTTCCGCCGCACCATTGACACCGGGATCCAGCATGGCACCGTCACGGTCATGATGGGCAGGGAGGGCTTTGAGGTCACCACCTACCGGGTGGACGGGGAATACCTGGACGGCCGGCATCCCAGGGAGGTCTCCTTTACGCCGCTGCTCTCCGAGGATCTAAAGCGCCGGGATTTTACCATCAACGCCATGGCTTACCACCCGGACCAGGGGCTGGTGGACCTGTTTGGCGGCGCCCGGGATCTGGAGGCGGGCCTGATCCGAGCCGTGGGAGTGCCGGAGGAGCGGTTCCAGGAGGACGCCCTGCGGATCCTCCGGGCCATCCGCTTCTCCGCCCAGCTGGATTTTTCCATTGAGCCGGAAACTCTGCGCGCCATTGCCGCCTTTGCCGGTCGCCTGCAGCTGATCAGCCGGGAGCGGATCCAGACCGAGCTGAACAAGCTGCTGAAATCCCCTCACCCGGAAAAATTCCGGCTGCTCTATGAGACCGGGATCACCCAGATTCTGTTTCCCCGTTTTGATGAGATGATGGTCCTGGCCCAGAACAATCCCTACCACTGCTGTACCGTGGGGGAACACACCCTGCGGATGCTCACCCATACCCCGCCGGAGCCGGTGCTCCGCTGGTGCGCCCTGCTCCACGATACCGGCAAAACCACCACCCACTCCACAGACGGCCGGGGCATTGACCATTTTTATGGCCATGGAAAGGCCAGTGCGGAGTTTGCCCGCCAGTTTCTCCGGGATCTGCGCTTTGACAATGCCACCGTGGAGGCGGTAACCACCCTGGTCCACTACCACGACTACTCCTTTGACATGACCAAGGCCAACCTGCGCCGGGCCATCTGCCGGGTGGGTGAGGATCTGTTTCCTGCTCTGCTGCAGATCGTCCGGGCGGATACCCTGGCCAAAAGCCTTTATGCCCAGGAACGGCTGCTTCCCCGCATACAGCAGCTGGAAGAGATGTATCAGGAGATCCAGACGGACAAGGACTGTGTCGCCCTCCGGCAGCTGGCCGTCAACGGCCGGGACCTGATTGCCGCCGGTATGCAGCCAGGCCCTCATCTGGGGCAGGTGCTGAACCAGCTGCTGCAGCTGGTCCTGGAGCACCCGGAGTGGAATACCCGGGAAATCCTGCTGGAAAAATGGAAATCGCTGAATGTCTAAAAGACCCCTTGGGGCACCCGCCGTAAGGTAGGTGCCCCAAGGTCGCTCTTGTAATTGAATTAAATATTGATTGTTTTGGACGGTGTAGCCATTGGTTACGCCGTCTTTGCTTTGTT
>CAJFTW010000032.1 GCA_904420025.1 Candidatus Pseudolachnospira avium | reverse complement strand
ATGATTTGACGGTATTTACACTCGAATCGGACACGGACGACGATGTAAACATACTTTTTTATTCTACTGGATGTTTGGCTGCCTGTCAATACATATTTTGCGCTTTTTTTGAGGAAACTACGAGGGAAAAATATGAAGAGGAGGCTTTGTCATGACACCCCATTTTCCCATTCGGACAGACCTGGCGGTGGAAGCCAGGGAGGATACCATTTCCGGAGCCGGAGAGGAGCAGCTCTCCGGAGTCCTTTTTCAGCAGCAGGAGGAAGGGGATGGGCGGATTCAGGTTTCCCGGGTGCTGGTGCAGAGCGAGGAGGGGGCCCGGGCTCTGGGAAAGCCCCGGGGAAACTACCTGACCGTGGAAGCGCAGGATCTGTGGAAGGATGAGGGGGGCATCCACCGGGAGGTTTCCCGGGTCCTGGCCAGGCAGATCCGGGCGCTGCTGAAGGAGGCGGGGCTGCGCCGGTCCTGCCGGGTGCTGGCCGCCGGCCTGGGCAACCCGGAAGTGACCTCCGACTCCCTGGGCCCCCAGGTGATGGGAAACCTGCGGGTCACCCGCACCCTGTATCCGGAGGGGAAGGTCAGCGGCATTGCGCCGGGGGTCATGGCCCAGACCGGCATGGAGGCAGCGGAGGTGATCCGGGGCGTTATCCGTGAGACGGGACCGGAGGCGTTGATTGTGGTGGACGCCCTGGCGGCCCGCAGTGTCCGGCGGCTGGGAACTACCATCCAGCTGACGGATACCGGTATCCATCCTGGCTCTGGGGTGGGCAACCGCCGCAGCCGCCTGGATGCGGAGAGCATGGGAATCCCGGTGATTGCCATAGGGGCCCCCACGGTGGTAGGGGCGGCGGCTATTGTGTATGAAGCGGTGGAAAATTTGATGGAGGATGTGGAGGAGGAGCAGCGCTATCAGGTGATCCGGGACCTGGTGGAACCCCGGCTGGGCCCCATGATTGTCACACCCAAGGATGTGGACGACCGGGTGCGGCGCTTGAGCTTTGTGATTTCCGAGGGGCTGAACATAGCCCTGCTGGGAGACGCATATACTGGAGCATGAGAATTATTATCCTGCTTTTGTGGATCCTGGTATCCTTATTTTTGTCTCCGTCCGCCCTTTTAATCAACCGTGAACAGGCGCTGCCCCGCCTTCTGATGCAGGCAGCCCATTCTTTGATTGAGCCTGCTTTTGGCGGCGATTGGGAGGCCCGGCTGATGGCCCAGGATGAAAACCTGGAACTCACCGGCGGCTTTGGCGTGGAACGGGCCAAGGGGGAGCTGATCCAGAGGGAGGAGGGCGGGGCAGGCGGGGAAAACACTGCCGGCACAGCGGGCGCTGCTTCCATTGCCGGCTCCGGAAGCTCTTCCGGGGAGACGGCAGGAGAAAGCGCCGGAACAGAGGGCGAAGGGGAGGCTGCAGACGAGAGCAGTACAGCGGCGGAAACTCCGGCACCGGAGACCCAGTCCCCGGTGGAGGCGGTTTCCATCCAGGCTCTGGCGGAAAATTTTTACACCCCGGAGCAGCTGTTGGACGTGGACTACCTTCTGAGCCATGCCTTTTGCCTGGACCCTACCTGCATGGTGGACGGGAGTATCCTCAACGGCCAGGCCTTTGTGGAGAAAAACCTGAAGCTGACGGGAACGGAGGAGCCCCAGGTGCTGATCTACCATACCCACTCCCAGGAGGCCTACGCCGACTCCACCCCCGGAGATGCCTCCATGACGGTCCAGGGGGTGGGGGATGAGCTGGCCCGGATCCTCACGGAAAAGTACGGCCTTTCGGTGATCCACAACACAACTCCCTTTGATATGATGGAGGGGGAGCTGGAGCGGAGCAGCGCCTACTCCTACGCCAAGGCGGAGCTGGAACAGATTTTGGAGGAATATCCCTCCATCCAGATTATCATTGACCTGCACCGGGATGGGGTGCCGGACGATTTACACCTGGCTACGGAGGTCAACGGCAAGCCCACGGCCCAGATTATGTTCTTCAACGGTGTGTCCCAGGACTTGGATGGCCCCATTGACCGGCTGCCCAACCCGTACCGGGAGGATAACCTGGCTTTTAGTTTCCAGATGTACATAGCGGCCCAGGCCTCCTACCCGGATTTTTGCCGGGATATTTATCTGAAGGGATACCGCTACAACCTGCATTTCCGCCCCCGCTCGGTGCTGCTGGAGGTGGGAGCCCAGACCAACACCTACCAGGAGGCGGTGAACGCCATGGAGCCCTTTGCGGACATTTTGGCCCAGGTGGTGCTGCCTGTGGAGGAGGAGACAGCGCCGGCGGCGGAGGGAAGCTGAGGAAATCCGCTGCCGGAGGAGCCGGCACGGAGTGGAAATTCGTATCGGCGGGACTTGTGGGAACAAGAGTTTTGTGTTACACTGTATTAGGAAAAATGGGGTACTGGCGAGTTCTTTCACCTGCCCCTCAGGAGGAAATACATGGCAGTAGACCAAAGCAAAATTCGCAATTTCTGTATTATCGCCCACATCGACCACGGCAAATCTACTCTGGCGGACCGGATTATAGAAGCTACCGGGACCCTGACCCAGAGGGAGATGCAGGCACAGGTGCTGGACAATATGGACCTGGAGCGGGAGCGGGGCATTACCATCAAATCCCAGGCGGTGCGGGTGATCTACAAGGCCAAGGACGGGGAGGAATACATCTTCAATCTCATTGACACCCCGGGCCATGTGGACTTTAACTATGAGGTGTCCCGGAGTTTGGCTGCCTGTGACGGCGCTATTCTGGTGGTGGACGCAGCTCAGGGGGTGGAGGCCCAGACGCTGGCCAACGTGTACCTGGCTCTGGACCATGACCTGGATGTGTTCCCGGTGATCAACAAGATTGACCTGCCCAGCGCGGACCCGCAGCGGGTCATTGAGGAGATTGAGGACGTCATTGGCATTGAGGCCCAGGACGCCCCACTGATCTCGGCCAAAAATGGTATTAACATTGATCAGGTGCTGGAGGCGGTGGTCCAGAAGATCCCGGCTCCCACCGGAGATCCGGAGGCGCCGTTAAAGGCGCTGATTTTTGACTCCCTATATGATTCGTACCGGGGTGTGATCGTATTTTTCCGGGTGCGGGAGGGCACGGTGAAAAAAGGCACCCGTATCCGGATGATAGCCACGGGGGCGGAATTTGACGTGGTGGAGGTGGGATATTTCGGCGCCGGCCAGTTTATCCCCTGTGACGAATTGGCTGCCGGCATGGTGGGATATCTGACCGCCAGCATCAAGAATGTGAAAGATACCCGGGTGGGCGATACCATCACCGAGGCGGACAGGCCCTGCGCGGAGCCGCTGCCGGGCTACAAGAAGGTGCAGCCCATGGTGTACTGCGGCATGTATCCGGCGGACAGCGCCAAATACCCGGAGCTGCGGGATGCCCTGGAGAAGCTGCAGATCAACGATGCCTCCCTTCAATATGAGCCGGAGACCTCGGTGGCGTTGGGCTTTGGGTTCCGCTGCGGCTTTTTGGGACTGCTGCACCTGGAGATTGTGCAGGAACGGCTGGAGCGGGAGTACAACCTGGATCTGGTGACCACGGCCCCCAGCGTGATTTATAAGGTACACAAGACGGATGGCACCGTGATGGATCTGACCAATCCCACCAACATGCCGGATCCCTCGGAGATTGAATACATGGAGGAGCCGGTGGTCTCCGCGGAGATTATGGTGACCACGGAATTTATTGGGGCTATTATGGGGCTGTGCCAGGAGCGCCGGGGCGTGTATCTGAGCACCGAGTATATCGAATCCACCCGGGCAGTGCTCCGGTATGAGCTGCCCTTGAATGAGATTATCTACGACTTTTTTGACGCCCTGAAGTCCCGGTCCCGGGGCTATGCGTCCTTTGACTATGAGCTGAAGGGTTATGAGCGGTCCGAGCTGGTGAAGCTGGACATCCTCATCAACAAGGAGCCGGTGGACGCCCTGTCCTTTATCCTCCACGCCAGCACCGCCTACGAGCGGGGGCGGAAGATGTGTGAAAAGCTGAAAGAAGAGATTCCCCGGCACCTGTTTGAAATTCCTATTCAAGCGGCCATTGGCAGCAAGATTATTGCCCGTGAGACCGTAAAGGCGGTGCGGAAGGATGTGCTGGCCAAGTGCTACGGCGGCGACATTACCCGGAAGAGAAAGTTGTTGGAAAAGCAGAAAGAGGGAAAGAAGCGGATGCGCCAGATTGGCAGTGTGGAGGTGCCGCAGAAGGCGTTCATGAGCGTACTGAAATTGGATGAAGAGTAAGAGGTGAGCATATTGACGAAAGCGGATTTGGGAATCTATGTACATTTTCCCTTCTGTGCGAGAAAATGCGATTACTGTGACTTTGTATCCATGGTAGGCTCTCCGGATGAGCAGGCCTACTACATCCGTGTCCTGAAAAAGGAAATCCGCAGCTTTGAGGCTCTGGAGAACCTGTACCTGGTGCGCACTGTGTTCTTCGGCGGTGGGACTCCGTCCATTATGGATACGGTCCAGCTGGAACGGGTGATGGAGCAGCTGCGGGAGCAATATGAGTTTGCGGAGGACGCGGAGATCACCATAGAGTGCAATCCGGGCACCCTTACGGAGGAAAAGCTGCAGCGGTACCGGGAGATGGGTATCAACCGTCTGAGCATAGGCCTCCAATCTACCCACAACGAAGAGCTGAAGGTGCTGGGCCGCATCCACTCTTATGAGGATTTTCTGGAGAGCTACCGGCTGGCCCGGAAGGTGGGCTTTCAGAATATCAATGTGGATCTGATGTCCGGCCTGCCCGGCCAGAGTGTGGAAGCCTGGGACGATGTGCTGCGCACCGTGGTGGCTCTGAATCCGGAGCATGTGTCCGCCTATAGCCTGTCTATAGAGGAGGGAACCCCCTTTTATGAGAGGTATGCATCCACCAAGGGACGGCTGCTGCTCCCCAAGGAGAAAGAGGAGCGTGACATGTACCATATGACCAAGGAAATTCTGGAAGAGGCAGGATACCACCGGTATGAGATTTCCAATTACGCCAGGAAGGGCAGGGAATGCCGCCACAATATGATCTACTGGACCGGCGGCGAGTACGTGGGTTTTGGTCTGGGTGCCTATTCCTACCTGGGCGGCAGAAGGTTTGGGAATCCTCGTAACAAACAGGAGTACTGGGAGTCTGCCCGCAGTGCCTATCAGAATTATAAGGCTACCCCACCCCAGACGGAGAAAGCCACCATGGAGGAGTTTATGTTCCTGGGGTTGCGGATGATGCGGGGGGTTTCCACCCGGGAGTTTGAGGAAAAATTCCATATGCCCTTCCAGGAGGTCTACGGGGAGCCGGTGCGGAAGATGCTGGCCCAGGGCTTCCTGGAGGAGGACGGCAGCTGGATCCGCTTCACCGACAAGGGGATTGACGTAAGCAACCGCCTGCTGGTGGACTTTTTGCTGTGAAGTCCGCCAAGCGGCTGGGCAGATGGGCAAGCTTGCTTTCACAGCTGCAGGTATACAGGAGGTATTATATATGGAAGAAAACGAATCCATGCGCCAGGGGCTTTTGGCAGTGCGGGAGAAAGCCCGGGCCAACCAGAACCAGATCAGCATTGGGGAGATTCTCACCTGCTTCTCCCATATGGAGCTGGGGGAGGAGCAGATTCATCAGATTTACCGGTATCTGGAGGAGCAGCAGATTGTCCTGGAGGATTACGAGCTCCACGATACCCGCAGCGTCTCCGTGGGAGAACCGCCTCTCACCGGGGAGGAGAAGGCTTACTTCCAGATGTATCTGGAGGATCTGCAGGAGGTGACTCCCTGCGAGGCCGGGGAGGAGGCCATCCTGGTGCAGCATTTGCTCAGCGGGGACGAGAGCGCCCAGAACCGGCTGATTGAGGGAAACCTCCACCGAGTGCTGGAGCTGGCCCGGAAACATGCGGGCCGCGGCGTTTTGATCGGAGATCTGGTCCAGGAAGGCAATATGACCCTGGTGACGGCCATTGAGGAATACCGGAATGCCGGCGTCCGGCTGACGGGGGAGCCTCTGGCAGCGTTTTTGGATAAAAAGGTCGAGGAAGCCATGGGAGCGCTGATCCGGGAACAGCGGGGCTATGACCGGGCAGCGGAGCGGACGGCGGAGGACGCCAACCGGCTGCTGGCCCTGGTAAAGGAACTGGAGGAGGAGCTGGGAAGGGCGGCTACGCTGGCAGAGCTGGCGGAGCGGATGCATCTCCCGCAGGATTACGTGGAGGAGGTCATGCGGATTTCCTACCACGCCATGGAGAATGGAGACAGGAGGGACTCATGAGCGTTACACGGATTTATGTGGAGAAGAAGCCGGAGTTTGCCGTGCAGGCAGGCAAGCTGGCGGAGGAGATCAAGAGCTTTCTGGGCATTGAGGCGGTTACCGGCGTGCGGGTGCTGAACCGGTACGATATGGAGCACATCAGCCCGGAGACCTACGAGGCGGCCAAAGGCCTGATTTTTTCCGAGCCGCCGGTGGACATGCTGTATGAGGGGGATTTCCCCCATGAACCGGCAGATGCGGTGTTTACTGTGGAGTACCTGCCGGGACAGTTTGACCAGCGGGCCGACTCGGCGGAGCAGTGCGTGAAGCTGCTCAATGAGAAGGAGAATCCCATCATCCGTTCCGCCACCACCTATGTGATTCAGGGAACCATCCGCCCGGAGGAGCTTAAGGCCATCCAGTCCCTGTGCATCAACCCGGTGGACTCCCGGCTGGCGGACGGCGGCGTGCCGGAGACTCTGGTGGAGGAGTACGAGGAGCCGGCGGATGTAAAGATTTTTGAGGGCTTTGGCCAGATGGAGGAAGCGCCTCTCCGGGAACTGTACGATTCCCTGGGCCTGGCCATGACCTTTGCGGACTTCCGGTTTATCCAGGAATACTTTGCAAAAGAGGAAAAGCGGGATCCGTCCATGACGGAGATACGGGTGTTGGATACATACTGGTCCGACCACTGCCGCCACACCACCTTCCAGACGGAGTTGACTGATGTCACTTTTGGGGAAGGCGATTACAAAGAAGAAATGGAAGCAGTTTACCGGGAGTACCTGGCGGACCGGAAGACGGTTTTTGGAGACCGGAAGGACAAGTATGTGTGCCTGATGGATCTGGCCCTCATGGCCATGCGGAAGCTAAAGCAGGAGGGAAAGCTGACGGACCAGGAGGAGTCGGAGGAGATCAACGCCTGCAGCATTGTGGTGCCGGTGACCATCGACGGGGTGGAGGAAGAGTGGCTGATCAGCTTTAAGAATGAGACCCACAACCATCCCACAGAGATCGAGCCCTTCGGCGGCGCAGCCACCTGTCTGGGCGGCGCCATCCGGGATCCCCTGTCCGGCCGCTCCTACGTGTACCAGGCCATGCGGGTTACCGGCGCGGCAGACCCTACGGCCCCGATTTCCCAGACCTTAAAGGGCAAGCTGCCCCAGCGGAAGATTGTCACGGACGCAGCCCGGGGCTATAGCTCCTACGGCAACCAGATCGGCCTGGCCACTGGCTATGTGAAGGAACTGTACCATCCCGGCTATGTAGCCAAGCGGATGGAGATTGGTGCGGTGATGGGTGCGGCGCCCCGGAAGAATGTGGTCCGGGAGTCCTCGGATCCGGGGGACCTGATTCTGCTCTTGGGCGGACGCACCGGCCGGGATGGCTGCGGCGGCGCCACCGGCTCCTCCAAGTCCCACACGGAGGCGTCCCTGTCCACCTGCGGGGCGGAGGTCCAGAAAGGAAACGCCCCCACCGAGAGAAAGCTGCAGCGGCTGTTCCGCCGCCCGGAGGTGAGCCGCCTCATTAAAAAGTGCAACGACTTTGGCGCCGGTGGGGTGTCCGTGGCCATCGGCGAGCTGGCAGACGGCCTGCGGATTGACCTGGATATGGTTCCCAAAAAGTACGCGGGACTGGATGGCACGGAGCTTGCCATCTCCGAGTCTCAGGAGCGGATGGCCATTGTCATTGACCCTGCCAGCCTGGTGGAGATCATGGGCTATGTGCAGGAGGAAAACCTGGAGGCCACGGTGGTGGCGGAGGTGATGGAAGAGAAGCGGCTGATCATGTACTGGCGTGGCAAGGAGATTGTCAATATCAGCCGGGCCTTCCTGGACACCAACGGCGCCCATCAGGAAGCCCAGGCGGAGGTGCCGGTGGCCCGGGAGGCGGGGAATCCTTTTGCCAGCTGCCCGGCGGCGGAGAAGCCGGTGCGGGAGGCCTGGCTGGATACCCTAGCGGATCTGAACGTCTGCTCCCAGAAAGGACTGGTGGAGATGTTTGACTCCTCCATTGGCGCCGGCAGCGTGCTGATGCCCTACGGCGGCGTGTACCAGATGACAGAGACCCAGTCCATGGTGGCCAAGCTGCCGGTGCTCTCTGGGGAGACGGACACGGTGACCATGATGAGCTACGGTTTTGACCCGTATCTGTCCTCCTGGAGCCCGTTCCACGGGGCCATCTACGCGGTGGTCTCCTCGGTGGCTAAGATTGTGGCCGCCGGTGGTGACTGGCGGAAGATCCATTTTACCTTCCAGGAATATTTCCAGCGTCTGGGGACGGATCCCAAGCGCTGGGGCGAGCCGGTGGCGGCGCTGCTGGGCGCCTACCAGGCCCAGAAGGGGCTGGGGCTGGCTTCCATCGGCGGAAAGGACAGCATGTCCGGCTCCTTTAACGAGATTCATGTGCCGCCGACGCTGGTCTCCTTTGCGGTGGATGTGGGCGAGAGCCGCCATGTGATCAGCCCGGAGCTGAAGCAGGGAGGCAACAAGCTGGTGCTGTTCCGGATTCGCCGGGACGCCAAGGACCTGCCGGACTATGGCCAGCTGGAGGATTTGTACGGGAAAATTTATGAGGATATTGGAGAGGGGAACATTCTCTCTGCCTATGCGCTGGAGCGCCATGGCCTGGCGGAGGCCCTGGCCAAGATGGCCTTCGGCAATCAGCTGGGCGTTGCGGTGGCAGACACCGTGTCCAGAGAGGAATTCTTTGGCGCTGGCTGGGGCAACCTGGTGGCGGAGGTGCCGGCCAACCGGATTGCGGCTCTGCGGGCGGAAGGCCAGGTCATCGGCGAGGTGAATTCGGATGGCCGCTTCACCTACGGGGATGCCTCTCTGACCATGGAGGAGGCGCTGGCCGCCTGGACCGGTACGCTGGATTCGGTGTATCCGGCTCAGGCAGCCTCCACCGCCGAGCCGGCGGAGCGGCCTTTGTACAGCAAAGGCTCCGTGGCTATCTGTACTCACAAGCTGGCCCAGCCCACCGTGTTCATTCCCGTGTTCCCGGGAACCAACTGTGAGGTGGACAGCCAGAAGGCTATGGAGGCGGCGGGAGCCAAGACCATCGTCCAGGTGATGCGGAACCTGACGGAGACGGATATCCGGGATTCGGTGGAGGCCTTCGCCAAGGGGATTGACCAGGCCCAGATTATCTTCTTCCCCGGCGGCTTTTCCGCCGGAGATGAGCCGGACGGTTCAGCCAAGTTCTTTGCCACGGCTTTCCGGAATGCCAAGATCAAAGAGGCGGTGGAGAAGCTGCTCCAGGAGCGGGACGGCCTGGCCCTGGGCATCTGTAATGGCTTCCAGGCGCTGATTAAGCTGGGACTGGTACCTCATGGAAAGATTGTACCCCAGGATGCCGATGCGCCCACCCTGACCTTCAACACCATCGGACGGCACATCTCCCGGATGAATTACGTGAAGGTGGTCAGCAATCGCTCGCCTTGGCTTGCGGGAGCGGAATTGGGCGGTGTCTACTGCAACCCGGCTTCCCACGGAGAGGGCCGCTTTGTGGCGGACGAGGAGTGGATGCGGAAGCTCTTTGCGAACGGCCAGGTGGCCACCCAGTACTGCAGCCCCACCGGGGAAGTGACCATGGATGCCCAGTGGAACTCCAACGGTTCCTACCTGGCGGTGGAGGGCATCACCAGCCCGGACGGCCGGGTCCTGGGCAAGATGCTCCACTGCGAGCGCAGCGGCAAGTCGGTGGCAATGAACATCTACGGCGAGCAGGATATGAAGCTGTTTGCTTCCGGCGTCCGGTATTTCAAGTAAGAAGGGGACAGCGGGTCCGGAACCGGCGGGAAGAGGCCGCCGGATCCGGACTATTGGCAGAAATAGAAAAGCCTGCCTCGTCAGAGACAGGCAGAGAGGATGGTTATGAAGGGAAAATTTAAGGTGATTGCGGCCCTGGTGGTTTTGCTGGCGGCGGCTGTCTACTACTATTTTGCACTGCCGGCAGTGAACATTCACGCAGCTGGATTTTGGTGGTTTCTGATTCTGGTGGCCGCTGCGGCTACGCTGGCATACGGATGGAAACGGGTGAAGCGAACCGGGGATATGCGTCATCCGCTGGACTTCAGCGGCCTGCGGGATGAGCTGGGGGTAAAAATCGGCGTGGGAATCATTCTGCTGGTTGTGGCGGTGTTCCTCATTGGGACGCTGCTGTCCTCCCCCATTGTCAATGCCTCCAAGTATCAGCAGCTGATGACGGTGGAGACCCGGGAGTTTACGGAGGATATTGAGCAGGTTTCCTTTGACCAGATCCCGCTGCTGGACAAGGATTCGGCGGCGCTGCTAGCCAACCGGGTCATGGGAAGCCTGGTGGACCTGACCTCCCAGTTTGTGGTCAGCGACCAGTACTCCCAGATCAATTACCAGGGCAAGCCGGTGCGGGTGACGCCGCTGGCCTACGCGGATCTGATCAAGTGGTTTACCAACATGGGGGATGGCATCCCTGGCTATATTAAGATTGACATGACCACCCAGGAGGCGGAGCTGGTGCGGCTGGAGCAGGGGATAAAGTACAGCCCCTATGACCACTTTGGCCGTAACCTGGAGCGGCACCTGCGGTTCCGGTATCCCACCTACATCTTTGACAGCTACAACTTTGAGATCAATGAGGAGGGCGTTCCCTACTGGGTCTGCGGCGTCAAGAAGTTCAACGTGGGGCTGTTCGGCGGAGAGACCATCGGGCGGGTGGTGCTGTGCAACGCCATCACCGGCGAGTGCGAGGACTATGCCATTGAGGAGGCGCCCACCTGGATTGACCGGGCCTACTCGGCGGACATGCTGATTGAGCTGTACGACTACTATGGAACCCTGAAGCACGGCTTTATCAACAGCATCCTGGGACAGCGGGACTGTCTGCACACCACCAACGGCTACAACTACCTGGCCCTGGGGGATGACGTGTGGGTGTATACCGGTGTCACCTCCATCACCAGCGACCAGTCCAACGTGGGCTTTGTGCTGATGAACCAGCGGACCATGGAAACCCGGTATTACCAGGTGGAGGGCGCCATTGAGGATTCGGCCATGTCCTCGGCAGAGGGCCAGGTGCAGCACCTGGGATACGAAGCCACCTTCCCGCTGCTCTTGAACATCTCCGACGAGCCCACCTACTTTATCGCCCTGAAGGATGAGGCGGGACTGGTGAAGATGTACGCCATGGTCAACGTTCAGCGGTATCAGCTGGTGGCCACCGGCAATACGGTCAGCGAGTGT
>CAJFTW010000031.1 GCA_904420025.1 Candidatus Pseudolachnospira avium | reverse complement strand
GGATTTACCGCTGAAAGCCTGATTATTGCAAAGCATCCGCAAATTTTGCAATGCCGAAACAGACAAACTATTGTATAATCCGTATATGGAATGGGATAACTCTCATCAGAATTTTACCTCAGAAAGGATGGACGAAACCATGCCCCGGCATATTCATCTCATTGCCACCGGCGGTACCATAGCCGGAACTGGCCAGGCCGGAAAAACCAGCGGTTACGAGGCCGGCAGCCTTCCGGTCCGCAGCCTTCTGGACACGCTGCCGCCGCTGCCGGAAGACCTGCAGCTGACGGCGGAGCAGCTGTGCAGCATTGACAGCAACCAAGTGGACAGCGCCCTGTGGCTCCGCCTGGCCCGCCACATCAACCAGCTGGCCCAGACGGACATAGACGGCTTTGTGATCACCCACGGCACGGACACCATGGATGAGACCGCCTACTTTCTGAACCTGACCGTCAAAACAGAAAAGCCGGTGATTCTCACCGGCGCCATGCGCCCTTCCACCGCCGCCAGCGCCGACGGGCCCCTGAACCTGTACCAGGCCATCCACCTGGCCGCCAAGCCGGAGGCAGCCGGCAAGGGCATCCTGGTCTGCTTCTGCGACAGCATCTACTCCGGCCGGGACGTGCAGAAGGTGAACACCTACAAGACCGATGCCTTCAATGAGAAGGACCTTTCCTGCCTGGGCTACATGCGGGACGACCAGTGCTATTTTCTCAATGCCAGCCTGGCGGTCCACACCACCGCCTCCCGCTTTGATGTCTCCGGCCTCAAGGAGCTTCCCCGGGTGGACATCCTCTATTTCTATGCCGGGGCACCGGCGGATGCCCTGGATTTTTATGCCTCCCGGGCCCGGGGGCTGGTGATTGCCGGCACCGGCAGCGGCAATTACAGCCCTCAGTGGGTGGAAAAGATCCGGCAGCTCTCCCGTCTGTGCATCCCGGTGATCCGATCCTCCCGGATTGGCCATGGGATTGTCAGCCGGGACCCCCACTTTGAGGGCTCCGACAACTGCATTCCCGCCTACACCCTGCCGCCCCAGAAGGCACGGATCCTTCTGTCCCTGGCCCTGACCGTCACCGACTCCTATGCGGAGATTGAGGAGATTTTCCGGAAATACTGAGCCGCACCCTACTTTGCCTCCTCCAGCTTCAGCCGGTATATGTTCACCGGCCGGCCCTTCTGGCCCAGGCGCTTCTGGCCCACAATCTCCGCCGCATCCCCTTCCTGAAGGTGGGAGAGGATCTTGTTGGCGGTGCGCAGGGAGACTCCCAGGCGGCTGGTCAGCATCTCCGAAGTCAGGTCCTGGTTGCCGCTGCTCTGGGAAAACTCCAATACCTTCAGCACATTCTCGGAAGATAGGCGGCAGCGGGTGGCCACCCGCTCCACATAGTCCGAGGAGATGGCACTGTAAGCTGGCTCCGCCCGCCGGGAAGGCCAATTCTTCAGCAGAATAATGCTGTTCTGGCTGTTGATCAGATAACTCCGAAACTCCCCCTCCGCCGCCCGGCGGGCCGAGAGGGCTGCCGCCTCATAAGCGTTCTCCCGGGCTTGCTGAAGGCTGATGCCAATGCCATACCCCATGCCGCCTTTGAAGCGTACCTCCTTCCGCAGATAATCGTACAGAGGGCTCTGGGTGAAGGAATTGGTCATCTGCTGTACCGTCTGGGCGTCGGTGAACACCTCAAAATCCATCTGCACCGGCTTCAGGATCAGGTTGTAGCCGGTCATCTGGCTGTAGCGGTACACCGCCTGCTGAAACCGTAGCCGCTCCTCCTCCCCCCGGGCACCGCCGGGTGCCTGCCCCATATCAAAATAGATGATGGCAGTGAGGCCCTTTTCCATAGTCCGCAGCTCCATGGCTTTCTTCAGAAGATTCATTTTATATAACACTTCATTTCCGGTCATATCCAGGAAATGATATGGGGCCCCCCATTCCTCAAACAACCGTTTGGCAACCACCGAGCGTGTCACAAAAAAGCGCACCTTCCCCGCTTCCAGGCACCGGCGATGACGTCCCACCATCTCCTGCTCGTAAGCAATCGTCTCCTCCTCTGAGAAACCGTTAACCAAACGGATCTCATCCTGCATCATTTGTTCCAATCGGTTATGGAATACAATCTCCTTTAGGTCATCCTGTTCCCCCATCAGATCCAAACGAATCTGGCTAAGGCTTAAATCCGGCTCTGACACCGTTTTTTCCAACAGATACCGGTAATAACTCTCCACGGTCGTGTTAAAGTATTCCCGAGGGGCATCTTTCCGAGTTGACAACAGGGCAATCACGCGGTCAGAAAACAGGCCAGAGGTCAAAAAGCCATCATAGTCTTTTTCCGTTGTCAAAAAAGCTTCCCGCAGGGCATTCAAATCTTTCACATAGTAATAATCCACCCTGCAGCCCGGAAACTTCTCCCCAATCAGCTCCCTCTCTTCCTCCATACGGCTGTAAAATGCTACTCTGTACTCCATAAATCCTCTCTATATTGTCCTAAAACCTTTCCCCTCATCTTTGAAGGAAATCGAATCTTTTCATATTTTACCGCAATATCCGGATAAGCGCAAGAGCTCGCCCGCAGGGAAGCACAGCCAGGTTTTACCGGTAAACTATAGCAAACGACAAATAAATTTGCCATTTGCTATAGCCCCTCCGGGGGATGCGCACGATTTCCTATAAAATACAGGCTGTTGGTCAACGCGCCCACAGCCTGCTTTTTCCCATCTATTCTTGCGGATTACCTTTCTTTACCGGTATCCGGACTCCTGCTTCTGTGCGCCGTTCTCATACAAGGCGTACTGCCCCGCATCCAATGCCGCCCCCGTGAGGACCGCATTGGTGCTCTCCATGAAGCTACAGTTGCGGGTATGCTCTGCCGCCATCCCATTACCTGCAAAACTAATTTTCATGGTGTTGATATAAGAGGTTTCCCGGAAGCAGAGCTGCAGCAGGTAACGCCCATCTTCCTGCCAGGCCCCCGCCGCCGATACCTTCTCAAACAGCAGGGATACATCCGTATCCGTGTCCGCTGTCTTCACGCAGGTGACGCCGTCCGCCCATTCTTCAAAGCCGATCTCCGCCGTAAAGGTACCCTCCCGGCTCTCCAGGGTGAAGGTGTCCCGCTGCCCTTCCCGCTCCGCAAAGCGGAAGGTGATGGCGTTCCAGTTGAGACGGTTGTCCCCCAGCAGGTAGCGCTTGCCGGAAGCCTCCCTGCAGGCAGCCTCCCAGGAAGGCTTTCCCGCCGGAACCGGGATGCGGAAACCGGCCATCCGCTGCTGCTCCCGCTCCCAGGCAGCCCGCCCTTCCGCCGAATACCCCGGGGATTTCATGCCCGGCACCAGCGTATTCCAGATTAAATTTTCAATGGCCTCCCGCTCCGGCCCGTTGGTCCCGGCTGTATAGGCCACCACCGCTCCCAGTTCCGGGAACACGGTGCAGACCTGGCCGCAGGCGCCCCGGAGGGAGAATGCCTTCTCCCGGGAATCCACCCAGATCTGATAGCCGTAGCCGGCCATCTCCGGATTGGAGGAGGAGTGCATGGGAATCCGCACCGTGGTGGCATGCTCCACCCAATCCCGGCTCAACAGCTGCCGGCCCTCCCACTGGCCTTTCTGCAGTAAAAAGACACCGGTCTTCAGCAGGTCCTCAGTGGTGAGCATCAACCCCCAGCCGCCCACATTGTAGCCCTGGGGACCCTGCTCCCAGCTGACGTTGGTGATGCCCAGGGGATCAAACAGCTTTTCCTTCAGGTAGTCAAAGGCCGTGCGCCCGGTTACCTTCTGCACAATCACCGCCATCAAGTAGGAGGCATGGGTACAATAGACAAACTCTGTCCCCGGCTCGTAGGCCACATAGTGCTCAAAGAAATTCCGCACCCAGTCCACCGGGTCCAGCACCTGCTCCTGGTGGAAGCAGGAAGGGCTCCGGGCCAGAATATCATCCGGCCGGGGCCAGTTGAAATCGTGGGGATCCGAGGCAAAGCCGGTGCTCATGGTCAGCAGGTGCCGGATCTGCATCTTTTCCATATTTTCACAGTGCCGGGAGGGCAAATACTCCGGGAAAAAGGAGACCACCCGGTCATCCAGGGAGAGCAAGCCCTCCTCCACCGCAAAGCCAATAGCCAGTCCCGTGTAAGTCTTGCTGGCAGAGAACAGGGTGTGGCCCAGCTCTGGCCGGTAAGGCGCCCACCAGGCTTCTGCCGCTACACCGCCATTCTTGTATACCATAAATGAGTGGAGCCCCAGTGCCGGATCCTCCAGCCTGTGGTACAATTCCGCCAGAGAGGCGGGGGAAATCCCCGCCTCCTCTGCCGTGATTCTCTTAAAATATCCCATAACAAACCCCTTCTTTAGACTTCCTTGCTCTTTTTCTTCCGGTCCACCCGGGATCTCCAGGCATGGAGGATCAGGGACACGGCAATGACGCCGTAGCACACCGTCATCCGGAAGTATCCGCCTACCATGGAATTGGAGAACAGGTTCTGAGCAGCCAGCGGGCTGACGTTGAACAGCAGGTGGAACAGCAGCGTACCCAGAATGGCCTGGCCGATAGTAGCCTTCTGCACGGAAGCACCGCCAATGAGGATAGCCGCCACACAGTAGGTTCCTACCTTCTCATGTCCATAGTAGGTGTCAATGGTTCCCAGGTTCTGGTAAAAAATAATCTGCCCCAGAGCCGCAACCACCGTAGAGATAATGATAGCCTGCACGCGAACCTTATCCACATTGATGCCGGAGGAGGATGCCACATGGCGGTCATGGCCTACGGCACGCATGTCCTGACCCAGCTTCGTCTTCATAAAGGCCTGCATCAGCACACAGGCGCCAAAGATAATCAGATAGGTAGAGATGGGAACCCGCACCATCATTTTGTACATGACCAGGGAATCCATCTGCCCGCCAATGATACCGGCCAGAATCAGCACCACACTGACAATCAAGCAGATCCAATACCGCCGCTCCCGGTTCTTTTTGACCAGGATACGGAATAGATAGTACAGGGCGAACAGAGCCCCAAAGAAGATCAGGGCTGTAAACATATCCACCTTGGTGCTGAGGCCGCCGATCTCAATATTGTCCAAGGCATACTGCATAGTCCCCATTTCCAGAGTATTCTTGATGCCAATACCGCTGGAAAGAAGAATATCGGAAGAAAACTTGATCACACCGCCGGCAATGAACAGGAAGATAAACTGGTACACACCGTTGGAGAAGAAACCCAGGATCATGCTGGTGATCATCTCCTGCCCCTTGGTCTTGTTCAGCATCTTGCCGGCCAGGAAACCGCAAAAAATAGCTACCACCGCCGCAATCACCATGGCCACCAGAATGCCGGCCAGGCCCTGGATCTGCCAGATGCTCACCAGAATCAGCCCCACCTGGCCGCTCATGGCGCCCAGTACAATACCAAAGTTCAAGCCCATACCGCTGATAACTGGAAAGATCAGGGACAGCACCAGCAGTGCGTTCCGGTCAAACCGGTTCACCAGATCCGCCAGGATGGTGGGGATTCCGGTGCCGGAAAAATATACACCCAGGGCGCAGATTACCACAAACAGAAGGGGGACAACATTTTTTCCCGCAAAGCTCTTGATCTTACCCATTATTTTTCACCTCCTGCCTGAGAAAGCGCGTACAGAATGATACCGTTTTGCACAATAATCCGGAACACCTCGGACAGATTCCCATCCGGCAGCAGCATGTTGGCCACCGGCAGGGCCGTGGTCAGCATGGTCTGGAACAGCAGCGTACCCACAATGGCATGCCACACACTAACTTTCTTCATGCTGGCGCCGCCCAAGAGGATAGCTGCCATGGGAGTAAAAGCCATGGTGGAGGGGGCTTCATACATGGAGTAGAACCCGTAGCTCTGCGCATACACCACAATACCCAGGGCGCCCAGGGCCGTGGACAGCACCGCGCCAATAATCCGGCACCGATTCACAGAGACACCGGAAGACCGGGCATACTCTGGATTATCGCCCGCCGCACGCAGCGTCACACCAGCTTTGCTGCGGCTGAAGATTCGAATAATCCAGCAGACGCCAAACACGAACAGGAACAAGCCTGTAGGGATCGTGATTCCCCCGATCTCAAAAGACAGGAAATTGTTGAGAATCCCACTGTAATATCCGTCCAATGTCACGGTAGAACGCACGCCGTCTCCTCCCATAGGCCAGATAATGGTGGGATTGCTGAAGGGGGCAGCAAACCAGAACATGCACATCAGGTACACCACAGTGTAGCCCAGATAGTTGCCGATGAGCATTTCCGAGCCCTTGATGCCGTTTAAGATCTTGCCGTAGATCACGCCCACCAGGCTGCCCACAATCAGAGCAATCAGCATAGCGCAGGCAATGCCGTAGATGTTGGTCAGCCCCAGCTCAATGCTGATCATACCGCCCAGCAGGCCGCAGACAATACCAATGGCCAGGCCCATGTTCAGGCCAATACCGGACATAATGGCCGGCATCATGGCCAGGGCCAGGATCAGGTTCTGGCCAAAGCGGACCAATGAATCGCTGATCAGCGCCGCCATGTCCTGCCCCTGCAGGAAGGCAGCCAGGAAAATCACAATAATAAAGGCAATGATGATGATGCGGGGCAGCCCCAGCTGCTGCATCCGTTTTTTAACCATTTCCATAGCGTTCTCTCCTCTCTACTTACTGCCCATGGCCAGGCCGAACTCCTCGTTGGAGGCATCTGCCCGCAGGATATCCACCACCTTGCCGCCGGAGACAATGGCAATCCGGTGGCAGATCTGCCGCAGCTCGCCCAGCTCGGAGGATGTAAAGATAATGGTAACGCCCATTTCCCGATTGATACGGGAGATGGTCTCCAACACAATGGTTTTAGCTCCAATGTCAATGCCCCGGGTGGGCTCCGACACCAGCAGGATGTCCGGCTTCAGCAGGATCGCCTTGGCAATGCAAACCTTCTGCTGGTTGCCGCCGGAAAGGCTGCGCACTTCCTGCTTAGGGCCTGTACAGCGGATTTGGAACTCCTTGATATACTGCTCAGCAGTCTGCTGCACCTTCTTTTTATCAATCAAACGGATGGGGCCAATATTCTTAAAGAATTCATCATGGTTCACCATGGCTGGCACCACCATATTCATCTCAATGGACAGGTCCGGCGCAAATCCCTGCCGTTTCCGGTCCTCCGAGACAAATGCCAGCTTGGCCGCAATAGAATCCTTTGGAGAATTCAGCTTCAGGGGCTGCCCGAACACCGTCACCTCACCGGTGGTGGGGTAAATTCCCATAATACCGTTGGCAATCCCCAGCTTACCCTGGCCGGCCAGCCCGCCGATTCCCAGGATTTCCCCCTTATATACGTCCAGGTCAATGCCGGTCACCCGCTCACCGGGCATTTCCACCTTCATATTCCGGATGGAGACGGCAACTTCCTTCTTTTCCTCTTCGCTCTCATTTTTATCCTGGCGCTGTACAGCCACCAGCTCCCGGCCCACCATCAGCTCCGCAATCTCGCCGGCGGTGGTGTCCGCAATCTTCATGGTCTTTACGTTGACGCCGTCCCGGAGGATGGTCACCGTGTCTGCCACCTCCATGATCTCCCCGATCCGGTGGGTGATCAGCAGCACCGCAATGCCCATCTTGGAAAGGCGCTTGATAATCCCCAAAACAATTTCTGCCTCTGATTCCGTAAGCACAGCAGTAGGCTCATCCAGGATCAGCAGCTTAATGTTGCTTTTATCCAGTTCCCGGGCGATCTCTACAAACTGCATGTAGCCTACCGGCAGGCTCTGGACATCTGCATTTACATCAAGATCCACTCCTAATTTATCCAGCGCTTCCCGGGAATCTTCCCGGATTTTCTCAAAGTCTACATTTCGCAGATTCTTGCCAAACACCCGGCTCAGTGCACCGCTCTTTAAAGGCTCCCGGTTCAGCTTGATATTCTCCCCCACAGAAAATCCAGGAATCAGCATAAACTCCTGGTGAACCATTCCAATGCCATGGACAATGGCATCCTGGGGGCTCTTGATATGTACCTCTTCCCCTTCCAGATACACCTTTCCCGTGTAGCCGCCGGTGGAGGAAATCACGGGCATTCCAAACAGGATATTCATCAGAGTAGATTTCCCCGCTCCATTCTCCCCGCAGAGCGCGTAGATTTCTCCCGGCATAATGTCCATGGACACATCCTGCAGTACCTGGTTGCCGGAAAATGCTTTTCCGATATTTTTCATGGAAAGCACAGGGGTATTTTCAGCCATGTATCTTCTCCTCTCATTCCTTCTAAATTCACGAAAAGCACCACGAGAAGATTCCAATGGTGCTTTTCGCTGCAATCACAATATCCTATCGGTTCCTCTCCCTACAGGATCAGGAAATCCATCAAGAAAGCAAAATACTGCGGATAGGTGGTTCCGTCGCTCTCCCACTCTGTCAGGTACACATTCACATCCATACCGGCCATCTCATCCGCCCGTGCATCAATGATCTCCTGCATTGCGTCAATGTCGGTCTTTTCTGTGATGGTGCCCTCCGCATACTGGCAGGCATAATCATAGATGGCATAGAAGTACAAAGCAGAGGAAGCTACCGGCCAGGTGGCGGTACGTCCGGTCATATTCCGCTCAGCCATAGCTGCCTGAATCTGCTCCACCGCGTAGGGGGCATCGTTGGACTTGTCGTCCGGGATCTCAATGCCCAGGCCGCTGATGAAGCCCTGGAACGGGCTGGGGTCACAGGTGGACGGAAGCATGGCACCGCTCTCTACCACGGCTCTCACCAGCACGTCCATCATAGCGGTGTTGGTTCCAAAGAAGGCAGTGTCCGCACCGTACTCCTCTACCTTACGGGGCACATCCTCCAGAATAAACTGCTGGGTGCCGGTTACGCCGGAGTCACCCATGGGATCCGGGGTGGTCTCCTCCACAAACTGGATGCCCAGCTCCTCACACTTGGCCTTCATAATGTCCCGGCGGTCAGCCAGCAGCTCCATGGCCATGTGGCGGGGGAAGGAGTAATGTACAAAAGTCTTAGCCCCCATCTCCGCAGCCGTCTCAATGATGGTGTTGCCCATATCGGTCTGGTTGGGGTTCAGCATAACATCAAACGCCGCCGCGGAAACAGCCGGATCCTCGGCTACCACACCGGTGGCGTACAGCACATCCGGGCGTACCTCTTTGCAGGCATTGACAGCCGCCGCACAGCCTGCCTGCTCCTGGAAGATCAGCAGAGCCTTTACAGACTCATCGGAAACCAGGGACAGGGCGGTGGACATAATGGCCTCCGGCTCGTTGTTGGGCAGCACCGCGCCTACGATCTTGTCCCCATACTGGGCCTGCAGGTCTTCAAAGGCACGTACCGGTTCCTCGCTCTGAGAGGCATCGGTGTACATAATCGCAATCTTGTAATCGGAAGCCGCGGCCTCACCGCCTGCGGATTCGCTTCCAGCAGCCTCACTTCCAGCAGCTGCCGTGGTATCGTTTGTACCACCAGAGCATCCAGCCAGCACAACCATCAGCCCTGCCATCAAAACGGCTGTCAACTTCTTTGCAAACTTCAGTTTCATGTGTTCACGCTCCCTTTCTTTTTTTCACATTTTTCCAATGCGCTGAACATTCCTTGACTTCTTAGGTAATCGGTGATAGGATAAAAACGATTTAAAGAACGCTTTCGGAATGTTCTTAATTAGGATAACACATTTTTCTCTGTTGCGCAAGTATTACTTGACTTTATTTAGCCATTTAATTTATATATTATGTAAGGAGGAATATTTTATGCCTGTTAGTCTGATTCAAGAAGCACGCAGCCTGCAGCCCCAGCTGAACCGCTGGTACCAGGATCTGCACCAAATTCCTGAGGTCGGGCTGGACCTGCCCCAGACCTCCGCATATGTACTGCGGGAGCTGGCCGCCATGGGGTATGAGCCCCAGGTGGTTGGCACCTCCGGCGTGTGCGCCCTGCTCTCCGGTTCCCGGCCAGGCCCTACGCTCTTGCTCCGGGCGGACATGGACGCATTGCCCATGGAGGAAATCAATGACCTTCCTTTCCGCAGCCCCCGAAAAGATGCCGCCCATATGTGCGGCCATGACTCCCACATGACCATGCTGTTGGGAGCTGCCAAGCTGCTGATGGAGCACCGTTCCCAGCTGGCCGGGAATGTCAAGTTTATGTTCCAGCCCGGGGAGGAGGGATTCAACGGAGCCCTGGAGATGATCCAGGCTGGTATTTTAGAGAATCCGCCTGTGGATGCCGCCATGGCACTCCACTGCCTCTGTGGCGACCACCATCCCAGCGGCACCATGCTCTGCGCCCTGGACGGGCCGGCCAAAGCCTCAGCAGACTCCATGGTAATCCGTGTATACGGGAAAGGCTCTCACGGCGCCACACCGGAGCAGGGGGTGGATGTGCTGAATATCCTCTGCCACATCCACAGCGGCCTGCAGACCATCCTGGAGAGGGAAATCAGCCCCTTCGAGCAGGCAGTGCTCTCGATCTGCCAGATCCATGCCGGCACTGCCGCCAACATCCTTCCAGCTGAGGGCTTTATGGAGGGCACCCTCCGTACCTTCAACGAGGAGACCCGGAGCACCGCCAAGAAGCGGATCCAGGAGATTGCGGAAGGCACAGCGGCCCTGTTCGGCGGCCGATGTGAAGTACAGTTCCACGACGGCCTGCTGCCCACCCTCAACAACCAAGCGCTGGCAGCGGAGATGTTCTCCTATGTCCGGGAGCTGCTGGGGGAGGAGCACACCGGCACCATTGGCCCGGTGATGGGGGCAGAGGACTTTTCTGAGGTCAGCACCCGCATTCCGGCGGTTTACATGGACCTGGCCTGCGGCAGCGTGGAGGAAGGCTACTGCTACGGCGTCCACAGCCCCTACTTCCGGCTGAACCAGGAAGCCCTGCCGGTGGGCGTGGCATCCTTTGCGGAATGTGCAATGCGGTATCTGGAGAAAAGGCAGGCATAACCCCCATTAAACTGTACAGCCAGGAGGTATAAAAATGAGCTCAGATTTGCGAAAAATTCGTGTTGCTTCCCCGGAGGACGCTCCGGAGATCCTGGCGATTTACGCCCCTTATGTGGAAAAAACCGCCATTACCTTTGAGTACGATATCCCCTCCCTTCCGGAATTCCGCGGGAGAATAGAAAGGACATTGAAAAAATATCCCTACCTGGTTGCCGAACAGGATGGCGAGATCCTGGGCTATGCCTATACCAGTGCATTTGTCGGAAGAGCCGCCTACCAGTGGGCAGAGGAAACAACCATTTACTTAAAAGAAAATAAGCGAAAGACTGGGCTGGGGCGGAAGCTTTACCGCGCCTTGGAGGACATCTGCAGAGCACGTAATGTTCTAAATCTCAACGCCTGTATTGGCTGGCCGGAAGCAGAAGACACCTATCTCACCCGGAACAGCGCCCAGTTTCACGGACATCTGGGCTACCGCATGGTGGGAGAATTCCAGAAATGCGGATACAAATTTGGCCGTTGGTACAACATGGTCTGGATGGAAAAACTGCTGGGGGAACACCCGGACGTTCCAGAGCCAGTGATTCCATTCCCGGAACTGAAGGCAGAGGTGCTGGAGAAAATTTTCAGTGCTTGTTGCTAAACATTCGGAACATTGGCCGTCCATGCGGTATCTTAAGGAAATGCCCGCTGATTTCGTTCCCAGCGGGCATTTTCTGCCAATTCAGGATAACTCATTTCCCTCCACCTTCTCCACCATCCACCTTTCTATAAAGGCGCCAATCTCCAGGTGGTTTTTCTCCAGCAGCTCCCCGGCACTCTTTTTCCGCGGGGAACACCTGCGAAAGAGATGAGGCCGGATCACCAGAGCCTCTGTGAAACGCTTCTGGGGAAGGGAAAAGGGCCGAAAACTCCGCGCCGGAGCAACAGCCCTTTTTATTTCTTCATATTCACAAACTTGGTGTACTGGGGCAGCCATACCAGCTCCACGGTGCCAATGGGACCGTTTCTCTGCTTGGCCACTATCACCTCCGCAATATTCTGGGAGGCGCTGTCCTTGTTGTAGTAGTCATCCCGGTACAGGAACATCACCACGTCCGCGTCCTGCTCAATGGCCCCGGATTCACGCAGGTCCGAGAGCATGGGCCGCTTGTCCGTCCGGGACTCCACAGCCCGGCTCAGCTGGGACAGGGCCAGCACCGGCACCTCCAGCTCCCGGGCCAGAGCCTTTAAGGAGCGGGAAATCTCCGAAATTTCCTGCTGCCGGTTGTCTGACTTGCGGCCGCTGCCGCTCATCAGCTGCAGATAGTCAATGATGATCATCTTCAGGCCAAACTCCAGCTTGTATTTCCGGCATTTGGTCCGCATTTCCGAGATAGAGATGCCTGGGGTATCGTCTATAATCAGTTTGGAGCGGCCCACAATGTTCACGCCCTCCACCAGCTTATCCCAGTCCTCGTCGGTCAGGTTGCCGGTGCGGATGGCCTGGGAATCCACCCGGGACTCCATGGCAAACAGCCGGTTCACCAGCTGCTCTTTGGACATTTCCAGACTGAAGATGGCCACACACAGGTCCTTTTTAAATGCCACATGCTGGGCAATATTCAGCACAAAAGCCGTCTTTCCCATGGAAGGCCGGGCGGCAATCAGCACCAGGTCCGAAGGCTGCATGCCGGCGGTCCGGTAATCCAGATCCGTGAAGCCAGTGGGGACCCCGGTCACCGGGTTCTTGCTCTTGGACGCCTTGTGAATCCGTTCCAGGGCGCTTAAAGCCACCTCCTGAATGGGCACATAGTCATCGTTCCGGCGGCCGTTCAAAATGTGGAAGATGGTCTTCTCCGTGTCCGCCAGAATGTTTTCCACGCTATCCTTACCGGCATAGCAGGCGTTGGCAATCTCCTCGTTGGCCTTGATCAGCCGCCGGAGCGTAGCTTTTTCCGCCACAATCTCCGCATAATACTTGGCGTTGGCCGCATAGGATACCCCCGCCACCAGCTCGCCGATATAGGACATGCTGCTCACCTCCGGCGGCACGTCCTTGGTTTTCAGCCGGTCCTCCAGAGTCAGCAGATCCACCGGGCGGCCCTCCTCATAGAGCTCCACCATGGTATCAAAGATCATGCCATACTGGCGGTGGTAAAAATCCTCCCCCCGGAGGATATTCTCCACCACGGCAATGTTCTCATTGTCCAGGATCATGGCTCCGATCACCGACTGTTCCGCCTCCACGCTGTGGGGCGGCACCCGTTTGATGAGCGTTTCCTCCATTCTCCCGTCTCCTTACGCTTCGGTCACTTCCACCTTCAGCTCCGCCGTCACATCCCGGTGCAGCTTCACCGGCACCGTGTGCGCGCCCAGGGTCTTAATGGGCTCCGGCAGCACAATCTTCTTCTTATCCAGCTCCAGGCCGCACTGTTCCTTGGCCGCCTGGGCAATCTCCTTGGAGGATATGGCGCCGAACAGCCGTCCGCCCTCGCCCACCTTCACCGCCAGCTTCACCGAAACCTTGGCCAGCTCCGCGCCCAGGGCCTGGGCCTCCGCCAGCTGCTCCGCCGCCACCTTGGCCTCATGGGCCTTCTGCTGCTTCAGCTGGTTTAAGTTCTGGGGCGTGGCCTCCACCCCCAGCTTTTTGGGCAAAATAAAATTCCGCGCGTAACCGTCATTGACCTTCACCACCTGGCCCTTTTTGCCCAGGGATTTCACATCTTCCAACAAAACTACCTGCATATCAAATGGCTCCTTCTTCTAACATCTGCAAAATGGTCTCTTTTACCAGCTCCTTGGCCTCCTCCACGCTGCATCCGGTGAGCTGGGTTCCCGCCGTGCTCAGATGGCCGCCGCCGCCCAGCCGTTCCATAATCAGCTGCACATTCACCTCGTCAATGGACCGGGCGCTGATATAGACCTTATCTTCATACTTGGTAAACACAATGGACGCCTTAATGCCCACCACGTCCAGCAGCTCGTTGGCCGCCTGGGCGCCCACAATGGTAGGGCTCTCAATTCCCTCGCTGGGGCAGATGGCCAGGGCAAAGGAATCCTGGAAGATTTCCGCGCTGCGCAGCGCTTCCGCCTTGGCCCGGTAATCCTCCATTTTCTCCCGGAACAGCTTCCGCACCCGGGTCATATCTGCGCCGCTGCGCCGCAGGAAGGCCGCCGCCTCAAAGGTGCGCACGCCTGTCTTGCTGACAAAATTGTTGGTATCCACCACAATACCGGCGTAGATAGCCTCCGCCTCCAGCGGCTTTAGCTTCAGGTCATCGGAAAAATACTGGAGAATCTCCGCCACCATTTCACAGGCCGAGGAGGCAAAGGGCTCAATATAGGAAAGGGTGGCCTTCTCCACCGTCTCGCTCCCCTGCCGGTGATGGTCCAGCACCACAATGCTGGCGGTTTTCCGAACCAGATCCGGACACTCGCTGTAGCTGGGCTTGTTCACATCCACCAGCACAACGGTGGTATTCTCATCCAGCAGCTCCAGGGACCGCTCCCCGCTGACAAACATGTCATCCGGGTACTCGCTGTTCCCGTCAAAGCGCTGCTTCATGGGGCGCACCGAAGAGGTGACGTTGTCCAGCACAATGTGCGCTTTCTTCCCCAGGGTCTTGGCAGCCCGAAAGATGCCAACGCTGGCGCCGAAGGAATCGAAATCCCCCATTTTATGGCCCATAATCAGCAGCTGGTCCTTGGTGGCCAGAAGTTCTTTTAATGCCTGTGCCTTCACCCTCGCCTTCACCCGGGTGTTGGTCTCCTTCTGCTGGGTCTTGCCTCCAAAGTACTTGTTGCCCTCCGGATCCCGGACAATGGCCTGGTCACCGCCGCGGCCCAGGGCCAGATCCATGGCCATGCGGGCATATTCCCCATTCCGGGCATAGGTGTCCGCCCCTACGCCCACGCTGATGCTTAGAGTCGGCACTGTCTCATTGCCAATGCTCAGGCTCTTCACATCCTCCAGCACAGAAAAACGCTCTTCCTCCACCTTCTTCAGATCTTTCTGCTTCAGCAGCAGGAAGAACTTATCTTTCTCCATCTTGCGGACAATCCCCTGATGATTGCCGAAATATTTGTTGATCTTCCGCTCAATGAGGGCCGCCAGCAGAGACTGGCGCACTTGCTCCGTACTGTTCATGACCTCCTCATAGTTATCCACATAGATCAGGCCCAGCGCCGCTTTCTGATCCTCCATCTCTGCCAGGGCGGCCAGATGGTCCGTCTCATCAAAGAGGCACACGGATATCAGCGGGGTATCTCCCGAAATTCCCTGCATTTCCACACGAAAATCCGTGCCTTCAAAATGAATGTGCTCTGTCCGGTTCTCCCCCTCCCCCGGCAGATGATCCGAAAGCTCCGGGAACAAGTTGCACAAATGTCTCTGGTAATGGGGATTCTCAAAGGTGATCTTTTCAAAGCTGCGGTTCATCCAGAGGAAGTCCCCCTTCTCATCCACCAGCCCGTAGGGGATGGGAATAGCTTCCAGCTGCTGCTTCTGGATCTGGTCAAAGGCAGTGGCAAAATTTGCCATCTCCCGAATCAGCTGTTTCCGCCAGTACAGGAACCACCACAGGGAAAAGATTGTGTACAGGCATGCAAAAAGCAGCGCCGCCGCTTCGGCGCCGCTCCCCACGACACAGACAACCACCGCCATTCCGATGACCACCGGCAGTACATAAAAGGGCCAGTATAGAATCCGCTTTATACGGCCTCGAATCGTACCGTCATTTTTCATTCTCTGCCTCCCAGCCGTGCTCCTTTCGGACCAGACCGCCATTTTTCCATTGTTCTTCCTGCCAAACGACACTGCGCGGCAGTTTTCTCCGCCTCCCCGCCGGCTTACGCGTAAAGGGAACTGCGGTTATTATAGCATAATCCTTCCGGCGTTGCAACGCTTGTTTTGGCGCCAAAAAGGAGCAAACATTTCTGTCTGCTCCTTCTCTCTTCTGCCGATTTTTTGGTTGTACCGCTCGATACCTTAGTCCTGCACGTAAGGCATCAGGGCAATGTGACGCGCACGCTTCACCGCAGTGGTCAGGGCGCGCTGGTGTCTGGCGCAGGTGCCGGTGATTCTTCTAGGCAGGATCTTGCCTCTCTCCGACACATATTTTCTCAGCTTATTCACGTCCTTGTAATCAATCACCGCGTGCTCTTCCCCACAGAACACACAAACTTTTCTCTTTCTGCGCATACCGCCGCGTCTCTTAGCCGGGCTGTCTGCCTTTTCACCTTTATTGTAAGCCATGATAGTACCTCCTATTTTTTTGAAGCTTGGATGCCTGTCTGCATCCGCCATCAATTAAACGGAAGATCCTCGTCGTCCACGCCATCCGGAATGTTCATAAATCCATCACTCACGGCAGCCGCCTGGCTGGGAGCCGGACGGCCGGCCGGAGCATTATAGCCGCCGGCGTTGGCCGCAGAGGCGTTTTTGCTCTCCGCGAACTCGATCTCCTCCGCAATCACTTGCACGCTGTAAACTTTCTGTCCTTCTTTGTTGGTGTAGTTGTCGTTCTGAATCCGACCACTCATCAGAATCTTCGTCCCCTGCTTCAGGTACCGCTCCACAAATTCGGCCTGCTTGCCGAAGGCGGTGCAGTTGAAGAAGTCCGCATCCACGGAATCCCCGGCCCGCTTGAAGCGGCGGTCCACTGCCAAGCTGAACCGGGCAATGGCCATCTGTCCGTTGCTGTTGTTGCTGTAACGGATATCCGGGTCTCTGGTTAATCTTCCCATAAGAATGACTTTGTTCATGCAATTCTCCTTTTCTTTATGCCTCTTCCTT
>CAJFTW010000030.1 GCA_904420025.1 Candidatus Pseudolachnospira avium | reverse complement strand
AGATGGGAATGGCCAGGTTCAGGGCGGTGAGGCCATCGGCCCCCAGCCCCTTGGAGATAAAGAAGGTGTCCGCCAGTATGTAGCAGGACAGGGCGATCATGCCCAGGACATTCAAGGAAGCATACCGGGCAAACTCCCGGAAAACATTGGATTTTGTCATAGGTTCCTCCTGTAAAAAACAAAAAGCATTGATTTTCGTATCTTCTATGGCCTACCGATACGAAACCAATGCACCGTCATCTACCCGGCGGCAGACAACGGGGACAGTCTATCACAGCCGGAATTTTCTGTCAAGCTCTTTACGAACAAAAAGAAAGCTCCTATACTGGAGAGGAGGAGGATAGGAGATGAAAGACGATGGAAGAATTTTGTGGAAGCTGTTCTTTTCCACCCTGTATCTCAGCGCCTTTACCTTTGGCGGGGGATACGTGATTGTCACGCTGATGAAAAAGAAGTTTGTGGACGGGTATCACTGGATTGAGGAGGACGAGATGCTGGATCTGACGGCCATCGCCCAGTCGGCTCCGGGTCCTATTGCGGTCAACGGAGCCATTGTGGTGGGCTACAAGCTCCAGGGGATGCGGGGGGCTTTGGTGGCGGCGTTGGGTACGGTGATCCCGCCCTTTGTGATCATTTCCCTGGTTTCCGTCTTTTATGATGCCTTCCGGACCAACTATGTGATCAGCCAACTGCTGGAGGGGATGCAGGCGGGCGTGGGAGCCGTGATTGCCTCGGTGGTCTATGATATGGCCGCAGGGGTAGTGAAGGAGAAGCGTCCGGCTTCCCTGGCCATTCTGGCGGGGGCCTTTGCGGCAGCCTGCGTGCTGGAGGCCAATGTGGTGCTGGTGATTCTGGCCTGCGGACTGCTGGGCGTGGTCCGGACACTGTGGAACAGGAGGAAAGGAAAATGATTTATCTGCAGATGCTTTTCAGCTTTTTCCAGATTGGCCTGTTCAGCTTTGGAGGCGGCTATGCGGCGCTGCCGCTGATCCAGGAGCAGATTGTGGAGGTCCACGGCTGGCTGGCCATGGACGAGTTTACAGACCTGATCACCATTTCCCAGATGACGCCGGGGCCCATTGCCATCAACGCCGCTACATTTGTGGGTACAAAGATTGCGGGAATTCCCGGAGCGCTGGTGGCTACCTTGGGCTGTGTGCTGCCGTCCTGTATCATCGCCACGCTGCTGGCCAAGCTCTACCTGAAATACAGGCGGATGGATATGCTTCAGGGGGTGCTGGGCTCTTTGCGGCCGGCGGTGGTGGCGCTGATTGCCTCAGCGGGGATCTCCATTCTGCTCACCGCCTTCTGGGGAAGTGGTGCGGCGGTGGTCCTGGCCGATACCCGCTGGAGCCTGGTGGCCATCTTTGCGGTCTGCGTGATCCTGCTTCGGAAAACCCGCCTGAGCCCGGTGCTGGTGATGGTCCTGGCCGGGGGGCTGAAGCTGGGCCTCTCTCTGCTGGGGTTCTGAGGCCATTTTGGAGACGGAGGAGGCGCCGGGGGCGTTTTATGAGAAGATCTCTTAGCCGCTACGCTCCAGGCACCCCATGTGCCTCCATATAGGCGATTACATCCTTCACCTGCCGCAGGTTCCACACATCCCGGGTGGGTATGGTGGTATCATAGTAGTCCTCAAAGGCACAGACAATATTCATAATATCAAAGGAGTTGAGCCCCAGGTCCTGGACAAAGTCTGTGTCATAGGTGAGGCCATCTTTTCCGGTCACCTCATAGACAATCTTTTGTATCAGTTCCAACATGGATATACCCCCCTTTTTACACCAGGTAACGCTTGATTTTCTGGGAGGCAGTTTTCTCAAACTCCTTCTCACGGATGTTAACCAGCTGGATCTGCTGGTACGGCGGCAGGTCCGCGTTGATCTGGTCTACCGCTTTCTGCAGCTGTTCCAGCACTTCATAAGAGGAAAGGCCGGCGGAAAGCTCTGGGTTGGGATAGATGGTGGCAGCCAGGGTCACATCGTCCGCGGTGGTGCCGCTGGCCGCCCCGTAGACCATCACTTCTTTGATCAGCGGGATTGTCCGCAGCTGCTCCTCCACCTTCTCCGGAGAGATTTTTTTGCCATTCTTAAACACAATCAGATCTTTTTTCCGCCCGGTAATGTAGAGATAGTCGTTTTTGTCCAGATAACCCAGATCCCCGGTTTTGAACCAGCCGTCTTCCATGGCCTCGCGGGTCAGCTCTTCCTGCTTGTAATACCCGTTCATCACGGAAATACCCCGAACCCAGATTTCATCCTCTACAATTTTTACCTCCATCTCCGGAATCACAAAACCCACGGACTCTGGGTTATTGCAGTAATCGCTGTTGACTGCTACCAGGGGGGAGCACTCTGTAATTCCGTAGCCTTGGAGAATGGTCAGCCCCATGCTTTGGAATTCCTCTGTAATATCAGGGCTCAGATGAGCACCTCCGCAGGTGATCATGGTTAAGGTACCCACTGCCTGTTTTCGAACAGCTTCCAACGCAGGGTGGATGCTGTTTTTGCCCAGCTTGCGCATCAGCTTGTCCCGCTTCAGCAGGGCGCGCAGATCATCGGCCTTCCCGGATTTTTCGGCGTTCATCCAGATCCCTTTGTGGATTGCTTCTACCATCAGCGGGACGGTACACATGGAATCCGGCTGAGCCAGGTGCAGGTCGCGCATGACCGTCTTCAGATCGCCGTTGATCAGCATATGGGCACCGCGGCCAAAGGTGGCAAGGACTGCGGAGGTCATACCGTAGGTATGGTAAAAGGGAAGGGAGGTAAACACCCTCTCTTGCCCCTTCAGGTAGGACAGGGAATTCCCCGCATTGTGAAGCAGCGCCTGGTGGCTGAGCATCACTGGCTTGGAGGTGCTGGTAGTGCCGGACGTGTAGACAATGACGGCGGTGGATTGGGGACTGAGGGAGGGGCCTGTGGTGTTTGTCCCTGCCTCCCTCCCCTGACGGCAAAGATCAGCCAGGCAGTCTTCCTCGCCTTCCTTCTCCTCCAATCGGAAAAGGCCGGTAATCCGGTTGTTTTGCAGCAGCGGGCGGCAAATAGGCAGATAGGTGCCGGAGGCAAAGACTGCCTGTGCATCCGCTGCCAGAACCATTTCCCGGATTGTCTTATCCGGCTGTTCCGCGTCTATGCAGACCGCAACGCCGCCGCTGGCAGCAATGGCCAGGTAAGCCAGAATCCATTCGTAGGAGTTCTCACCCACAATGGCAATGTGCCTGCCGTTCAGTTTCCGAAGAAAAAGGGATTCCCGCAGAGCCAAAGCCTGTTCCGTCAGCTGGTTATAAGAGAAGCTCCTCTCTTCGCCTCGGCGGGTGAAGTATGTGAGGGCTGGCTTATCCGTATATTTTTGACGGATTTCCCGGAGAAACTGATAGAAATCTTCATAGAGGCAGACCGGGTTAAGTGGAAATTTTTTCATAAATCGTTCCCTTCCTTTTGTATAATGTTTCCTTGGCTACTGCGGGTCAAGCGGGTTATTGCCCGTGCCCGTTTGAAAAAAAGTGCATTCATCGGATGGATGTGTGTGCTCTTTCATAAAATCAGAGACGCGCTGTTCCCCTTTTTTCTGGATCAAGCGCAGGAGTGCGTCTGCGGCGGGCGGGTCGAACTGATGCCCTTTCCCCTTTTCCAATTCCTGGATGACAGTGGAGAGGGACATGCCTTTCCGGTACTGGCGGTCTGACAGCATGGCATCAAAGGCATCTGCCACAGCGATAATCCTGGCTTCCAGGGGAATTTCTTCCCCCTTCAGGCCGTCTGGATAGCCGCGGCCGTCCACCCGTTCATGGTGTGCGCGCACAGCCGGAGCTAGGTTCCGGAACAAGGAAAAGGCGGAAAGAATATGGGCGCCGTCTTCCGGATGCCGTTTAATGACGGCATACTCTTCATCGGTCAGCGCGCCGGGCTTTAGGAGGATCCGGTCAGGTACCGCCATCTTGCCAATGTCGTGGAACAGTCCTGCCATGCGGACCCGCTCACAGAAAGAGTCGTCTTTCCCCAGCTCCTGGGCAATATGCTGGGCTAGGTAGGAAACACGGTCGGAGTGCCCTCGGGTGTAGGTATCCTTGGCATCTACCATTAGACGGATGGCGCTGATCATTTCCGTATAACTGTCTCCCAGATACTGGTATGCACGGCTCAGCTGCCGGTTCTGCGTGTTGACCAGGGAGTGCAGGGCACTGTTTTGTATGGCAGCAGACACTTGCTTGGCAAAAACCTCAAACAGCTGCGTCTGTTCATAACGGGGAGGGCTGTCCAGCAGCACACACAGGGTCCCCGCATACTGTTGCTCAGCATCGTACAGGCGGGAGGACAATACTCCTTCCCCAGGGGAAACCGTGGGGTTTTGTTCCATAGCCAGCTGGTTTTCCTGGACTTGCCCGCGGGTGTAAATCTGTTTTTTGTTCCCAGTGCCTTCCCGGGGACCGGCCAAAATGAGAAAACAGCCGGTACAAGAGAACAAACGGCTTAAAGCTTCTAAAATCTCCTCCGCCATCTGGGAGGTGGACTGCAGATGGTATACTTGGGGCAGGGCGTCCATAATGGCGGACAAGCCGTGCTGATAGCTGCGGATGGTCCGCATTTGCCGGATGGATTTGACACAGGATTCGACCAGCAGTTCAAGCTGATCAAACCGGTCGCTTTTTTCGTAGTATCCCTGAATATCCAGCTGCCGTATGGTTCGGATGGGCGGCGCCATACTTTTGTGGCCAGTAAGCAGTACAATAAAGATCTCCCGATTGAATTTGCGGATTTCTGTTACCACCTGGTCGCCGCATATAGGTGTCATCAGGAAATCCAGCAAAAGGATGTCATAATGTCCCGTCTGTACTTTCTGGATGGCCTTCCAGGGGTCATTGGCCGTGTCTACCTGATAGCCGGAACGTTCAAAGTAAGCCTGGAGGGTAGACGTCATAATGGGATCGTCGTCCAGCGCTAAAATGGAAATGTCGATTTTATGGGAAGCCTTATTCTTTCTCATGTGTATTCACCTCCTCAGGTGCTTCCGTATCAGTGATGGTTACGGATTGGAGCGGGATAGAAAAGCCGAAGATGGCTCCTCCTCCCGGATTGTCCTTCATCCACATAGTACCGCCGAATTTCCCCCGCACTACTACATTGGAAATGTAGAGGCCCAGGCCGGTTCCCTGGGTTCCCTTGCTGGTTACCATCTCCCGGAACAGCTTGCTTTTGACCTTGGGGCTGACGCCGGGGCCGGTATCCCGGACATAGATCAGCAGATTTTCTCCCTCGGTTTTGACGCCCAATCCAATGGGGCCGCCTCCGGTCTGCTTCTGCGCATAGGCCGCATTGGAAATCAGATTGTTGAGAATCTGCACCAGGTTGTTGATGTCCCCGTGCAGGGTGATGGTCCTTCCTGGCTCATATTCCGCCTCCAGGTAGCAGCCGCAGCTGAACAGCTCATGGCGCATCAGCAGCATGGCCCGTTTCATCAGCTCGTCCACTGTGAAGGTGGTTTCCTGTGTCACGCTGACGTTGGCAGCCTGCCCTTTGATGGCAGTGATAATGTCGGACATGTAAGCGGTGGACTCCCGCACCTTCTCAAACCAGCCCCGCAGTTCCTGATAGATTTCCCTGTAATCATCCTGGGTGACCTGGGGGTCCCCCAGGCTTTCCTCACATTCATCCACCAGGGCATCCGCCGCGGAAATACAGCCGGAGATACCCATGATGGGGGTTTTCAAGTTATGGGCCACGCCGCCGATCATTTGGCCAAGGGAGGCCAAACGTTCCTGTTCCGCCATACGGTTTTGGCTGGCCTGCAGCTGCTGCATGCTCTTTTTCAGCTGGGTGACGTCTTTATAGGTAACCACAAAACCGGATACTTCATCCCGCACAATCAGAGGGGATATGTCCGCCAGATAGTAATTTTTTCGAACAGCGCCGTTTTCTTGGATGGTCAGGGCTTGCTCGTATGAAATACTGGAGCGGGACTGGCGGCAGGACTCCAGGCCGGTCATTAGATAGTATACGGCGGTTTTGTTGGCCACATCTTCTTGTTTTACGCAGCTTCGCAGGTATTGGTTTTCCGCAATGCCAAACTGGGAGGCAAACACATTGGCAAAGGGGCGGTTGTAGCTGATCACCAGCCCAGTATCGCTGATCACCAGGTAACAATCGGAAATCCAGTCCAGCACATGCTGGGTGGCAATGGGTTTTATATCCAGCATGTGAAAACGGTAGATGGCGATGCCAGACAGCAGGATGGTAGGGATAAAGCTGATGGGCGTCGCGGTAATGGGCAGGCTGTCCGTGAGCGTGGAAATCGTGCTGACTGCCAGGGGGGACAGGGTGCCCAGGGCAAACAGGGTGCATTGGATGGTATACAGCCGGCTTCGGTTCTTCCGGGCAAAATTTAGCATCAGCAAAATTCCGGTAGCCAGGCAAATGTAGGAATACATACCGGATACAACAATATAAGGACCAAATACAATCTCACTTCGGATTACAGAGAAAACCCGATACTGGAGGTGAAAAATGGGATTGGTCCATATAACCAGGTTGGAGATTATGGGTATGATAAACACCATCCAGCCTCTGCGGGGCATGTGGGTATAATTTTTGACAAAGCATACCGTAATGCACAGGCTCAGCGCAGGCAGGAAGGCGCCTGCTGAGTTGGTAACCGCGTCCCAGACAAAAAGCATGGGAGTGTTTCCCGGGTCGGTAAAGTACATGCACAGTAGGGCGATTAACCACACTGCGTACAGAATGGAGATCGCCAGGTATAGTTTATGGATCAGCTGCATTTTCCGGCGGGTGCGTATGCTCCAGCCCACAAAAACGGCAATCAGCAGCAAGATTACCAGAAACAGAAAAACGGAAAATGTGGAAATCATAGGTTCACCTCATGGGAGGAATCCATACCGGCAAAGGCGGCCAGCAGCCGCGTGGGGGAAGTTTCCGGCCACAAAAAGCCCTGCTTCCGCAGCAGCTGGTGCGTTTCACAGGAATTTACAGTGATCTGGGGCGTCATCTGGCGTGCCCGGTTCCAGAATTCGACCAGCGGGGAAAGAAGCTCTTCTTTCCCCTGGCCCAGGGCCATCTGCAGCTGCCGGGCAAAGCCCGGGTCATCCAGAACCGGAACCGGCACGGCAGCTGCCTCCGCAATCCGCTGCAGCGGCAGCCCCTCCGGGCTCAGCACATGGAAGGCGGTGCGGGGACAGCCGGAAAGCGTCCAGGCTGCCTCTGCGGCCACATCCACGGGGGTTAGGTCAATGGGCAGGCTGGCCAGGGAGCGGGGAATGGCTCCCAGGGCTGCCCCTGCCCGGAGCATCAGATAAAAGGCATTGGTTTCTGGGTTCCGCTGGAACACACCGTCGGAGGCCCGCCCCACCAGCCGTCCAAGCCGGTAAACCTTGGCCTGCAGCCCTTCCTGCTCCATGGCAGCATAGATTCGAGCCTCCGCCAGAAACTTACTTTGGACATACACGTTATCTTGCCAGTTTTGTCCGATGTCAAAATCCTGTTCAGAGAAAACCGCCGGGGTTTCTGGCTGCGTGCGCAGAAAATCACCGCTGATACTGGCGGTGGAGACCGCGTGGAGCACTGCGCTGCTGTCCAGGGCCAGGCGGATTACCTGCTCGGTCCCCTCCACGTTGGTCAGCCGGGAGCCGGCATCTGCAGCGTAGTGGCGCACGTCTGCGGCACAGTGCCAGATTTGGGAAACCTGCCGGCAAAGCGCCCGGTAGGTTTCCTCCGGAAGCCCCAGCCGGGGAAGGGTAATATCCCCGGTGATCACCTGGATGCGTCCGGCCGCAGCAGTCCAGAGGCCGGCACCAAAGTACCAGCCCAGAGCCTGATGTAAGGATTCCGGACCTCTGCGCGCCAGGCAGATCAGCGGATATCCGGTTTTTTCCAAAAGTACTTTCAGCAGATGGGCTCCAAAGAACCCGGTGCCGCCGGTGACCAGGACCGCACCATCCTTCGGGGCCTGCCAGCCGGCAAAGGGCGGAACCAGCCGCGGAAAGCCAGCTGGTGCGGCGTGGGCTATATCCGGAATGCTGTTTGCTGAAAGCTCCCGGCGCGGAATGGAATCCGCCGCAGGCCCACAGCCGGGAGAAGGCGGACTCGCTGGTTTCGGATCCGGACATAGCAGGCATACCTGCTCCCTGGCGGTGGGGTGGGCGTAAAACTGGGCCAGAGTCATCTCCCATCCCTCGTTGTAGTAGTGGCTGAGTACGCTGAGCGCCGCCAGGGAACTGCCTCCCTGGTCAAAGAAGGAACAATCCGGGGACAGGGCCTGCTGTCCCAGAACCTGCTGCCAGATAGCCAGCAAGGTTTCCGCAGTGGGGGAGCCATTCGGGGCCGAAGCGGCCTCCCGTGTGGGAACTGCTGGCTCCGGCACAGGCAGGGGGATGGCGGGCGCAGGTGTTCCGAATACCGGCTCACCGCATTCTTGGGCCAGGTTCCCCAGGGCCTGCAGATCGGTTTTCCCATTGGCGGTAAAGGGCATTTTTTCCAGGGCAATCAGCCGGGAGGGCATCATGTAGGGCGGCAGTTGTCCCTGGAGATACTGGCGCAAAGCCTCCGGCAGGGCGTCTGCGCCCTTCCTCTCATAGAATGCGCAGAGTTCTGTGGATCCATCGGGCTTCTTTCGGGGGAGTACCGCTGCCTGGGAGGCCAAGCCGGACTGGAGCATTGCCCCTGTGATCTCTGTCAGCTCGATACGGACACCGTTGACCTTCACCTGGGAGTCCCGGCGGCCAAAGCAGTCCAGGGTTCCGTCTGCCCGCAGCCGGCCCAAGTCCCCGCTGCGATACATTTGCTGGCCGGGGAAAAAGGGGTCCGGCACAAATGCGGCCTGGGTCAGTTCCGGCTGCCCAATGTATCCTTCGGCAACCCCTTCCCCAGCCAGGCAGAGCTCACCGCAGGCTGTGGGCATGACAGGGCGGCCATCTTCATCCATTACATAGACCCGCATGTTGCGGATGGGGTGTCCGATGGTCACCGGTTCGCCTTCCTTCAGATCCGCCAGGGTGGTGTACACAGTGGCTTCGGTGGGGCCGTACAGGTTCACCAGCCGGGCATGGCTGCAGGCCCGGAAGCGGGCTGCCAGCTCCGCGGAAACCGGCTCGCCGCCTACAATCACAAAGGAGAGGCTGGCTGCCGCCTGGCAGAAAGCCTGGTTCTCCAGGCACATCTGCAGCCGGGACGCGGTAAACTGCATGTAGCCGACGGAGTGGCTGCGAGCCAGCTCCGCCATTTTCCAAGGCAGGAGCATTTCTTCTTCGTCCGCTAGCACCACCGTCTTCCCCATAGCCAGGGGCAGCAGGCTTTCCGTGATGAATATGTCAAAAACGGTCTGGCTGGCACACAGTATGGGTGTGTTGGGAGCTTCCATCCACTCACGTACGCTCTCAAAAAGGTTGGAAATGGAGCGATGGCGGATGATGACGCCCTTAGGGCGGCCGGTGGAGCCAGAGGTAAACAAAATGTGGATCCGGTCCTGGCCGGTGACGGGGGCATCTTCAAAGTCCGGTGCGGGCGGGACCTCTACTGGCAGCAGCATATCCGGAAACGCAGCGGCAAAGGCCTGCTGGGTGGCGGCATCACAGACAATCTTCCGGATGCCGGCGCTCTCCATGATGGAGCGGATGCGGGCTGCAGGGTACTCTGGCAGCAGCGGCACATAGACGCCGCCCATCCGTAGAACCCCTGCCATGGCGGCCAGGAGGGAGGGGCTGCGGCGGCAGAGGATGCCTACCGGTTCCCCAGCCAAAACACCGGCCTGCACCAAGGCGTAGGCAATCCCACCGGCCTGCTCCCAGAGCTGGCCCAGGGAGGTGGCCTGCCCGTGGAAGATTACCGCCGGAGATTCCGGGGCCAAGGCTGCACGCCCGGCAATCAGCTGGTGGATGGGCAGGTTCCGGTAAGGGAAAAATGTGTGGCGGGGGGTGTCGACCAGCCGCAGTTGATCCGCCGGGGCCAGCAGCGGCAGGCTGCCCAGCGTTTTGGCCTGCCCACGGATCAGGCCCTGGAGGATCTGCTGCAGGCTCCGGGCATAGAGGGCAATGGTATCCTCCTGGAACAGGGAGGAGGCATATTCCAGGGTCAGCTGAAAGTGCCCTTTTTCCCAGGCAGCCTCTACGTTCAGATCCATTTTCGCGGTGCCGGTTTTTACCGGCCGGTAGTCTGCCGGCGCCCCATTCCAGGTAAGTTGTTCCGCTTCAAAGGGACGCAGGGAAAAACCGGTCTGGTACAGCGGATTTTCGTCCGTTGTGCGAGGGAGCTCCAGCATATCCAGCATTTCTTCCAGGGTACAGTCCGGGTGGTCCAGAATCCGGGTTATCTCCTCCTGTACCTGGCGCAGATAGGCGGGGATCTCCAAGTCCTTCTCCGGCCTAAGGCGCGCTGGCACCGTGCGGATAAATGGGCCGCAAATCTGAGTCAGCTGGGAACGGCGCCGATCGGAAACCGGGGTCCCTACCAACAAATCCCGGTTTCCGGATACCTCTGCCAGCAGAATGCCGTAGGCGGCCAGAAAAAGGACAAAGGGGGTTATACCTTTCTCCTCGCAAAAGGCACGGCAGCGGCGGCTCAGCTCTTCCGGAAAGCAGTGTTGGTATACATCCCCCCGAAAGTCAAAATGAGAAGGGCGCGGAAAATCTCCGGGCAGACGCAGCGGTTCCGGCAGCGGAGATAGGCTTTCCTGCCAGTTTTGCCGGTCTTCCGGGTTGGGCTCAGCCCCCTCCTGGGACAGATGCCAGGCGTAGTCCAGGTAGGACAGGGGGACCGGCTTTCCATGGCCTTCCCGGAGCATATGCTCCATCCGCTGCCAAAGCAGCGGAGTGCTGGCTCCATCTCCAATAATATGATGGAGATCCACCAGCAGGTGCCAGCCCTCCTCCCGCCCATTCCAGACCGCAGCCCGCAGCAGCGGGGGCGAGGCCAGGTCAAAGGGGCGGAGGAATGCTTTGCAGGCCTCCTCAAAGGTTTCCGCCTCCAGTATTTCCAGATGGAAAGGGACCTGTTCCTGCACCCGTGCCCAGATCCCATCCGCCTCCGGAACAAAAGCCGTGCGGAACAAGGGGTCCTGATCCAGGATCCCTTGGAATGCCTGCTCCAGCTGCGTAAATTTAGGCTGGCCTTCCACGCGGAAGGCGCCGGCCATATGGTAAGCCAGGCCGGTGGGGTCTAAGAAGGATTGAACGTAAATCCCCTGCTGGATAGGCGTTAATGGGTAGCGTTCCAGCCGGGGGGCCGGAGTCAGCCCCAATACTCCTGCCGGAGCGGAAGTATTGGGGGTATCTCCCAGATATTCTGCCAGCCGCCGGGCTGTGCGGAATAGGGTGAGCTCCGCTACCCGCAGCCGCCGCCCCAGCAGCGGTTCCAGCTCTCCCAGGGTTTCCATTGCGTTAAGAGAGTCACCGCCAGAGAGAAAATAATCGCTGTCACCGGTCAGGCCATCCTTTCCCAGCACCCGGGAGAACACCGCTAGAATCTGCCGCGCCAGCGGGGAGTCCTGCCCGGAGGCAGATGGCAGGGGGGCCGGTTGGGGAAGCCGCTCCAGGTCCACCTTGCCGTTGGCGGTCAGAGGAAGCCGCTCCACCCGGATTAAGAAGGCAGGCACCATGTAGCCAGGCAAAAAAGAGGACAGGTAGGCTATGAGCTCTGCTGCGGGAATCTCTGCCTTGGCGCAGTAATAACCGGCAAGCACAGGGTGGCCGTCCCATACGCAGAATTTTGCCGCCGCTTCCCGTACCTTCGGATGAGAAGCCAGGCAGGAAGCTACTTCTCCCAACTCAATCCGCAGGCCCCGCAGCTTTACCTGCCCGTCCTTTCGCCCTTCCAGCCGGATCTCACCTTCCGGTGTCCAGCTGGCCAGATCCCCGGTGTTGTACATCCGTTCCCCGGTTTCAAAGGGATTGGGGATAAAGCTGGCCTCCGTCAGCTCCGGTGCGTTCCGGTATCCACGGCCCAAGCAGCTGCCGCTGATGTACAAGGTACCGGTGACGCCTACCGGAAGCGGGTTCAGCCAGGAGTCCAGCACGTATAGACGGCAGTTGGGCAGGGGCCTTCCGGCGGTGATGGCGCTGGCTTCGTTCAGCTGCTTCATGGCCACGGCCACCGTAGCTTCCGAGGGGCCGTACTGGTTGTACAGCCGGGCGTGGGTACAGTCTTTCAGCCTTTGCAGCAGCTCGCCAGGATAGGATTCCCCTCCGCAAACAATGCTTTCCATGGTCCGCATGGCCTGGGCAAAATCCGGGTCTTTCAGGAGGGCAGAAAGCCGGGAGGGTGTGGTGCTGAGAAAACCAGCCCCATAGCGGCGGATGCAGGCGGCTAGGGCCCGTGGGGATTCCTCTTCCCCCGGTTCCGGAAATACCAGGGTACGGCCATTGAACAGGGCTGCAATGCTCTCAATGACAAAAGCGTCAAAGGCAGGGTTGCAGACAGAGAGTATTGCCCCCTTTCCGTACACCGGCCCCATGGCCTTGGCAAAGTTCAAAAGCCCCCGGCGGGTGATTTCAATCCCTTTGGGCTCTCCGGTGCTGCCGGAGGTGTAAACCACGTATGCCAGGCTGTCGTCTGCCGGAGAGGCAGCGCGGCCCTCCGGTAAAATGGAGGAACCCGAGGCGGATACGGGAGCTTCAGGCTGCGCCAGCTGGCTCAGGGGCAGAACCGGCACGCCACATACCTGAGCCATTTCAGGGAAAGAATCTGCCTGTTCCATGAGCAGCGCGGCAGCGCCGCTGTCAGCGAGCACCTTCCGCATCCGCTGGAGCGGCCACTCCGGAGACAGGATCAGGTAAGCATGGCCGGCCCGGAGAATGCCCAGAAGGGCAGCCATCATCCAACTGCCTTTGGGCAGCAGCACCGCAAACAACGCATTCTCCTGGTCAGGGAAACGGGTGGACAGGATAGCGGCAATCTGTTCTGCCAGCAGGTTCAGCTGCCGGTAGGTAACCCGGCGGCCTCCGGTGATTACCGCTGCCCGGTCCGGAAATTCCTGCACTGTCCGCTGGAAAAGGGTATAGGGGTCCTCCTCCTTCCAGAGCTGCCCGGTACGGTTAAAGGTATAGAGGACCTGCTCCTGCTCGTTGGCGGACAGCACAGAAAGGCGGCACAGAGGGCGGTCCGGCTCTGCCAGGGCTTCCTGCAGAATATTGCACAGGCGTTGATGGAGATGGTGGATTTCTTCCTCGCAGAACAGCTGCGTCAGGTAATCGTAGTCCAGAGAATAGCGTCGGTTATCCTGATGGTTGCTCAGGTGGATGCAAAGCTGCTCCATCTGGTATCCGCTGTAGTGCCAGCGGCCGGAAAAGGTAACGGTAGCGTCCGGGCTTTCGTATACCTGGCTGTCCTGGTAGGAGAAAGCAATTTGGAAAAGGCGGCCGGGCCTTCCCTGTTCTTCCGCAGCGATCCGGGTGATCTGGGAAAAAGGGAACCGCTGGTGGCGCAGCAGCTCATACCAAGCCTCCATCAGCTGACGGTTAAAATCCCGCAGGCTCCACTGTTCGGAAATTTCGTTGCAGAAAGGCAGGGTGTTGACGAACATCCCGGTGCACTGTTTCATCTGAAAAGTAGTGCGGTTGACAATGGGGACACCGATGGTGAAACGGCTTTCCCCGCCAATTCGTTTAAAGTAGATGGCCAGGGCCATATAGAACACAGCAAACGGAGCCACCCGGTTTTCCTGGCAGAATTGGCGGATGGCATGGCTGAGCACCTGGGGAAGCAGAAAACTTACCCGACGTCCCACAGGGCTCATAACAGCGGTGCGAACCGGTTTCAAGGCCGAAGGCTCCCCAGCCTGCTGCAGGGTCTTTTGCCAGTAAGCCTGATCCTTCTGAAAGGCGGGGGATTTCTGGTAGGCTGCCTCCTCCTCCAAATGCAGCGGATAGGCAGGGATCTTTGGCAGCTCGGGCGTTTCCCCGGCCAAAAACCGCCGGTATAGATCTGCGATACGGTTGCACAGGAGCACCTGGGACCAGCCGTCTGAAATCAGATGGTGGGTTTTGACCACTACCCCGCCTTGGTTTTCTCCCGAACGGAACAGGTAAAAACGATAGAGTGGGGCATGGAATAGAGGGATCCGCTCCCGGGCTACCGCCTGCTCCCAGCTCTGGATGCTTTCCGCCGAGGTGTGGGAAAAATCATAGACTTCCCAGCGTTGTTCTTCATAAGGGACATAATACTGAAGCGGAGTGGAATCCTCCCGGGTCAGCTGGGCACGCAGCGAGCGATCCGCCTGCAGCAGCAGATTGAGGCTTTTCTGCAAAAGTAAAAAGTCCAGCCTGCCCTGGATGCGGATGGTGGTACAGATATTATTGATGGATGTTCCGGGTACCGTCCGCTCCAGGTTCCAAATATTCTGCTGGCTTAGGGAAAGGGGAAACGTACGGTCATAGGCTTCCAAGATCATGTCAATGTCCCTCGTCATTTTTCAAAAGTATTTCTCCATAAACTTGTCGTATAATCACAACAGGATCACAGAAAAAGACAGATCAATCCTTTATATAATACTATTTTTGGTCCAAATTCGCAATGCGTTTTTTGACATTTTTCCTCGTCTGGAAGAAATTGGAACCGGCCACCTGTCTCCCACATATAGTGAAACAGAAAAGATTAGACGAGGGAAACAAAGTTTCCCAGGGTAAAAGCCCGCCGTTTTCTATATAGCAGGAGGAGCACAAGATGAGGGAAAAGAAAAGCCTGTGCTATCTGGAGAAAGGCCAGCGGGGGAGGATTGGCTGCCTGGAGGCTGCAGGCAGCATCCGCCGGAGGCTGCAGGAATTGGGAATGATCCCGGGAACCTGGGTAGAGTGCGTGGGCAAAAGCCCACTGGGGGATCCCAAGGCGTATCTGGTGCGGGGGACGGTCCTTGCCCTGCGCCGGCAGGATGCGGAGCAGATTTGGCTCTGGGCAGGGGATGCGCAGGAAGGGGCCAGCCCCGGCAGGGCGGGAGAGGCCTCTTGCCGCGCCTCCGAGGAGAAAGCATTATGGGGCTGACCAGGGAATCTGTGGGGCGGCAGGCGACGGATCCCGGGCTGGAAATCCGCAGGGGAAAACCGGAGAGCCGGGTGGTGGCGTTGGCAGGGAACCCCAACGTGGGTAAGAGCACCGTGTTCAACGCCCTTACCGGGATGCACCAGCACACCGGCTGCTTCCGCTGGGGGGATAAATGGGATGACGGCCGCCTCTTCACCGGAAAACCACTTCAAAGTGCCGCTGCCTCTTCTGGGAGGGGGAAATGTGGATCTCCCGGAGGACCTCCCGCCAGAATCTTCGCTTTTCCCGGTTGGAAAGCTGCCGGTAAGCGGGGGCGAAGCCGGCCAGAAGGAGCTCCCTGGCCGAGGCAGGGGGGCTGCACAAAGGCAGATGCTTCCGGCAGGTGGCGGCGCCGGCGGCCTCCTTCAGCCGCTCCTGCTGCCGTTCCAGCTGGAAGCGGTCCTCCCGGTATTCCGCCAGCGGCAGGGCACCGTCCAGATACAGTGCCTTCAGCCGCTCCAGCTTTTTCTGCAGGCGGGCCTGGGCGGCGGAGGTGTCCGGCAGCGGCTGACGCCCGGCTTCCCGTAGACGGACGGTGAGGCCCTCCAGCGCGGGGCACAGTATCCGGAGCAGAATTCCCTCTATGCGCCCCTCCCGGATTTCCCCTCCGTTGGGGCAGCCGGTCCCGGCGGTATGGCCGGGGCATCGGTAGGCCGGATACCGGTAGCGGCGGAGGGAGCCGTCCTTCCGGCGGCGGGACACGGAGATTTGGCAGGCAGACAGCTGCCGTCCGCAGGAGCCGCACACCAGGAGGCCGGAGAACAGATAGTCGTACCGCTGGCTGCCGCGGATGTTGCGGTTGCGGGAGAGGATCTCTTGGATGCGGGCAAAGTCCTCGTCTGAGACCAGGCGGGGGCAGTAATGTGGGTTCCCCCGGTAGCAGCCGGTGTATTTGGGGTTGGACAGCACACTCTGGCGCAGGTTCTGGAGGCTCATGTCCATCCCATGCTGGTTGTGCAGGTAGCGGAGGGTTTCCCGAAGGGATTGGGTACGGAGAAAATATTGGAAGCCCTCGTATACAGCCGGGGCTTCCGGGGAGAGCACCAGGTGCTTATCCGCAATCTGGTAACCCCGGGGAACCTTGCCAGTGATGGCCTCCCCGCACCGGATCTTGCTGGCAAACACGTCCCGGACCCGCAGGCCATCGTTCTGAGCCTCCAGCTCCGCCCACATCATGGACTGGGCCACAAAGGCCCGGCCGTGGGGGGTAGAGGTGTCAAAGTATGGCTGGTCAATGGCAGTCCAGGATACGCCGTGCTCCTCCAAGACAGCCTGGGTGTTCAGATAGTGGCGCAGGCTGCGGAACCAGCGGTCCAGCTTGGTAAACAGAATCCGCTGGATTTTTCCGGCCTGCACATCTGCCATCAGCCGGGAAAAATCCTCCCGCTGCAGCTTCTGGCCGGAGACGCCGTCGTCTATATAGATGCCCTGAAGGACCAGCTCCCGGTGGGCTGCCACGTACTCCCGCCCCCGGACCTCCTGATCCCGGATGGAATCCCCCCACCGGGCCTGTTCCTCCGAAGACACACGGATGTACAGGCCGCACCGGTATGTCAGGCACATAAAATTTCCTCCTTGAAAAGGCTTTTGGGAAATTATATGGGCTTCCGCCGGCATAAAATGCAGAGGGAAAGGAGGGAAGGCTTATGCAGGGGGAACCGGATGGGATCCGGGTACAGGGGGAACTGGACCCGCAGCGGATTTTCCAGGCTCTGGCAGCAGTGCTGGGGGAACGTGAGGGGGTGGAGCTGCAGGTGGTGGAGGTCGTTGGCCGGAAATAAAACGTAGGAAGGGCTATAGATCGCAACAGGTGTCTGAGCGGGGATTGGGAAAACCGATCCCCGCTCAGGCGATTGGCAGGGGGCCGGATCTTCCTTACCCCCGGTGCCTCTCTTCCTTCAGCCGTTCCTCTATGGCGTCCACCACTGTCTGTAGGACTTTGATCCGGGCATAGTATTTGCAGTTCCCCTCCACAATCACCCAGGGGGCGTAGGTGGTGGAGGTGCGCACCAGCATTTCGTCCACGGCCTGTTCGTACTCATCCCATTTGGAGCGGTTCCGCCAGTCCTCCTCCGTGATCTTCCAGCGTTTTTCGGGATTTTCCATTCGCCTGCGGAACCGGCGCTCCTGCTCATCCTTGTCAATCTGCAGCCAGAATTTGCGTACAATGGCGCCAAAGTGTACCCAGTTGGCCTCCATGTCGTTGATCTCCTTGTAAGCGCGCTGCCATTCCTCCGGTGTGCAGAAGCCTTCAATCCGTTCCACCATCACCCGGCCATACCAGGTCCGGTCAAAGATGGCAATGTGCCCTTTCTTGGGTACGTTGTTCCAGAACCGCCACAGGTAATGGTGGGATTTCTCCAGGTCATTGGGGGATGCAGTGGGGTTCACCTGGTAGCCCCGGGGGTCCATGTGGGCGGTGAGCCGCTTGATGGCACCGCCTTTGCCGGCGGCATCCCAGCCCTCAAAACCCAAGATTACAGGGATCCGCTGGCGGTACAGCTCGCTCTGGAGCACCTGAAGCCGGTCCTGCAGCTCCTTCAGCTTTTCTTTGTATTCCTTCCGGGTATAGGATAGGGTTAGGTCCACCCGGTTGAGGGCCGTGTCCGCTCCGAAGGCTGCGTCCTGCCCCGGGGTGGATGCGGAGGGGGCTGGACCCTGCTCAGAGGCCGCTTCGTCGGAGGGTTCCTGCCTTCCGCGGGCCTCCTGAACTGCTTCCTGCAGCTGCTGGATGACCGTGGAATAGATTTTTACCGTGGCAAAACGCCGGTCTGTGGCCTCCACAATCGTCCAGGGGGCATAGTCTGTATCGGTTTTCTGGAGCATCTCTTCGTTCATTTCCTTGTAACGGCCGTACTCCCGGTTGCGTTTCCGGTCTCCATCGGACACTTGCCAGGAGGTAGCAGGGGATTCCATCCGCTTTTGGAGCCGCTTTTTTTGCTCTTCCTGATCAATGCAGAGAAAAAGCTTAATGATCACACAGCCACCGTCGGTCAGCTGCTGTTCAAAAGAGTTGATCTCTTCGTAGGCGTACCCCAGCTCCTGCGGGGAGGTCCGGCCGTCAAACCGATCTACCAGCACCCGCCGGTACCAGCTGCGGTCAAAGATGGCAATCCGTCCCCGGGCCGGTGTTTTGGTCCAGAAACGCCAGAGGAAGGGGCGGTTATGCTCCTCCGGCGACTCACCGTCTATCGCGTGCACATGGAATCCCCGGGGATCCAGGGCGGAGATCAATTTGCCAATCTGTACCCCCTTTCCGGCGGCTCCAAAGCCTTCAAACACAATCATCACCGGAATGCCCAGCTCCCGGCATTCCCGTTGAAGGCGGGAGAGGCAAGGCTCCATCTGATCCATGCTTTTCTTGTATTCTGTTTTATCCAGCTTCCGTGTCAAATCAATCTGCTCCAGCATAAAATCCCTCCTCTGCCGATGACAGCCTCCCTGGGTCACCATGGGATGCCCGCAGGGCGTATCCTGATCAAGGGGTTGACTCCAGCCCCTTTTTTCCAGTATAGCACAGTTCCGTGGATTTCTTGCAGAAGTTTTTAGCGGAGCGGAGGAAAGTACCGGCAGGGGCATTTTTTGCTGCCAACGGAACCAGCACACCGGCAACTGGCCGGGCAAAACCGTGACCGGCGCCCAGGGGGTCTGCCGACGCGGCGGCAGGGAATATGTGCTGGTGGATGTCCCCGGCTGCTATTCCCTTTTGGCCCACTCCCCGGAGGAAGAAGTGGCCCGGGATTTCATCTGCTTCGGGCAGCCAGACGCGGTGATTGTGGTGTGTGACGCTACCTGCCTGGAAAGGAACTTGAATTTGGTGCTGCAGGTGATGGAGGCAGTGCCCCGGGTGGTAGTCTGTGTGAATTTGATGGACGAGGCAAAAAAGAAGGGGCTGGCCCTGGATCTGGAGGAACTTTCCCGGCGCCTGGGGACACCGGTGGTTGCCGCCGCAGCCCGCAGCGGCCGCGGCTTGGATGGCCTTCTGGATGCAGTGGAAACGGCCTGCAGCGGACATGCGCAGGTCCGGCGGATCCCCTATCCGGAGGCGCTGGAGCAGGCCATAGAGCAGCTGCTGCCGGCGGCGGAGGCCGTCTGCCCGCCCGGGTGCAGCCCCCGGTGGCTCTGCGCCCGGCTGCTGGACGGGGATTCCGCACTGCGGCAGGCTTTGTGGGGCGGAGATCCGGTTTGGTTGGGCGGGGAATCCCCGCTGGAGAAGGCGCGCAAATACCTGTCCGATGCCGGCTGGGATGCCAGGCGCATCCAGGATACCATGGCAGCGGCTTTTGTGGGGCAAGCGGAGGAGCTCTGCCGGGGCATTGTCCGGGGGCCGGCGGACTACCGGCGGCTGGACCGGCGGCTGGACGCGGTGTTTACCAGCCGGGCCGCTGGTTTTCCCCTTATGCTGACCCTGCTGTGCCTTCTGTTCTGGATCACCGTCACCGGGGCCAACATCCCTTCGGAGCTGCTGTCCCGTGCCCTGTTCCGGCTGGAGGGCTGGCTGGCCTCACTTTGGGCAGGAAGCGTCCTGCCGGGCTGGCTGGGGGAGCTGCTGATCGGGGGTGTTTTCCGCACGGTGGCCTGGATTATCTCTGTGATGCTGCCGCCCATGGCCATCTTTTTCCCGCTATTTACCTTGCTGGAGGATTCCGGCTACCTACCCCGGGTGGCCTTTAACCTGGACCGGTGCTTTCAGAAGTGCCGGGCCTGCGGCAAGCAAGCCCTGACCATGTGCATGGGGCTGGGCTGCAACGCTGCCGGGGTAGTGGGCTGCCGGATCCTGGACTCCCCCCGGGAGCGGATGATTGCCATGCTCACCAACTCTTTTGTCCCCTGCAATGGCCGCTACCCTACTATGATTGCGGTGATCACCATGTTTTTCCTGGGCGGCGCGGCAGGGCTGGGGGCCTCCCTGCTCTCCGCGGTGTGCCTGGCCCTGGTGATTGTGCTGGGGGTGGGGATGACCCTTCTGGTTTCCCGGATCCTTTCCGGCACGGTGTTTAGAGGAATGCCCTCCTCCTTCACGCTGGAGCTGCCGCCCTACCGGAGGCCCCAGGTGGGAAAGGTGCTGGTCCGCTCCCTGCTGGACCGGACGCTGTTTGTGCTGGGCCGGGCCCTGTCGGTGGCGGCGCCCGCCGGCGCCCTGATCTGGCTGCTGGCCAATTGGAATGTGGGCGGCCGCAGCCTGCTGGCCTGGTGTACCGGCTTTTTGGACCCGCTGGGGCGTTTGCTGGGCATGGACGGGGTGATCCTCACCGCCTTTCTCCTGGGGCTCCCGGCCAATGAGATTGTGCTGCCGCTGATGCTGATGGCCTACACGGCCCAGGGGGCTCTGACGGAGATCCCGGATCTGGCGGCGCTGCAGGGAATCCTGGAGGCTAACGGCTGGACCTGGGCCACCGGCGTCTGCGTGATCCTGTTTTCCCTGATGCACTGGCCTTGTTCCACCACCTGCCTGACGGTGCGGCGGGAGAGCGGCAGCTGGAAGTGGGCCGCCGCCGCCTTCCTGATTCCCACCGCCGCCGGTATGGCCGTCTGCTTCCTGTTTTCCGGAGCGGCGCGGCTGCTGGGATGGGGATGAAGAAAGCTGCCTTACCAGGAAGCAATGGCGCTGTCGGTGCGGGACTCGCAGCCGCCCACCAGCGTTCCGTTCTCCATCCGCAGGATCATTTGCCCCCGGCCGAAGGAGGCGGGGTCCAGGTTCACTTGTATCTGGTGCCCTCTTGCCTGCAGCCGCCGGGCAATGTCCGCGTCAAAGCCGTGTTCCACCTGGAATTCCCTTCCCTTGATCCACTGCCACCGGGGCGCGTCCAGTGCCTGCTGAGGATTCAGATGGAAATCCACCAGGTTCATGATCACCTGCACATGCCCCTGGGGCTGCATATACCCCCCCATCACGCCAAAGGGGCCCACAGCCTTCCCGCCCTTTGTCAGGAAGCCGGGAATAATGGTATGATAGGTCTTTTTTCCGGGGGCCAGGACATTGACATGCTGGGGATCCAGGGAAAAATCGTACCCGCGGTTCTGCAGTGCAATCCCAGTGCCCTTTACCACCACGCCGCTTCCAAAACCCATATAGTTGCTCTGAATGAAGGAGACCATGTTCCCTTCGGCGTCTGCCGTACACAGGTAGACAGTTCCGCTCTTGGGCGGGGCGAAAATTCCCGGTTCCCGGGCGGACTCCGTTATCTCACCTGCGCGGAGCCGTCCGTATTCCGGGGACAAAAGCGACTGCAGATCCGTCCGCAGGTACCGGGGATCGGTGATTTGGTGCAGGCCGTCCGCAAAAGCCATTTTGATGGCCTCGAATTGATGGTGGAACAGAAGCTCATCGGGCTGGGAAAAAGGGAACTCTTTTAAAATATTCAGCGCCATCAGGGCCACCATCCCCTGGCCGTTGGGCGGAAGCTCCCATACATCATAGCCACGATAGGGGATGGATACCGGCTCTACCCACTGGGCGGTATGGCTTTCCAGGTCATCCTTGCGAAGGTAGCCTCCGTGCTCCAGGCTGTCCTTTTCCATCTGTTCCGCCAGCCGGCCGCTGTAAAAAGATTGGCTGCCGGTTTCGGCAATTTCCTCCAGGGAATCCGCCTGCTCTGGCTGGAGTACAAGCTGCCCGGGCTCAGGGGCTTTTCCGCCCACGGTAAAAGTGCGGAACCACTCCGCAAAGGCCGGATCGTTCTGCCGCTGATAGTTCCGCAGGGCCCGCTTCCACATGCGGGCGGTTTCCGGTGCCACCGGGTAGCCATCCCGGGCGTAGGCAATGGCGGGGGCCAATACCTGGGCAAAGGGCAGGCGTCCAAACCGCTCACTGAGCGCGGACCACGCTTTGGGAGCGCCGGGGACAGTCACAGGCGTCCAGCCATACATGGGCATGGAAGTAAGGCCCTGCTCCCGCAGTGCTTCCGGCGACAGGGCCATGGGCGCCCTGCCGGAGCTGTTGAGGCCGTAAAGGCGGTCCCGGTACCATACGATGGCAAAGGCATCGGAGCCGAGCCCGTTCGCCGTGGGCTCTACTACGGTCAGCGCAGCTGCCGTGGCAATGGCGGCATCCACCGCATTCCCCCCTTCCCGGAGAATCTGCAGGCCGGCGGAGGAGGCCAGGTTATTGCCAGTACACACCATGCCGTTTCGGGCAAGAACGGGGTAGCGGCTGGCGGAATAGGGCTGGTGGTAAAATGAGAGCATAGTGGATCCCTCCTTGGTAGATAAAGTGTAAATTTCATAAAAATGGCTTATCCATATTTTTGCGGATCCCAAGGCCAATATCCTTCCGCATGCAAGCTTGCGCCGGATTTTGGCCCTTTGGCTCTGGCGTCATAAAAATTGCCCTGATATAGGGTTAGTCGGAAAGAATGGACAGCGCCTTGGAGGCGGAGATATGGGCCTGCTCGTACTCCGCCGCTTTCTCCGGATTGCCGGCCAGAATGGCATCCAGGATCTGCAGGTGCTCCTGCTGTACCCGGTCCACCTGGTTGTTGAACAGGGCCATGTACCAAAAACGCTGGGATTTATAGATCAGCTCCTGGCAGAAATGGACCAGATGCGGGTTTTCACACAGCTGAATCAAGGACGAATGGAATTGAAGATCCGCCTGCAGAAATTGGCTGTAGGCGGTTTTCGTCTGTTCAATGGAGGAAAGCTCCAGCCATTTTTCCCGCAAACGCTCCAGGGTCTCCCGGTTCCTTTTTACATCCTCCGGGGAGATTCCGCGGATGATGTGGATTTCCACCAGGGAGCGGGCGTCGTACACATACTCCAGATCCTTCAGGGAAATCCGGGAGACAATGGTTTTCTTCCGGGGAATGACTGTGATGTAATTCTCATACTGCAGCTCCAGCAGCGCCTCCCGCACCGGTGTTTTGCTGATGTTCAGCCGGGCGGCAATCTCGTTGACGTTGATGGCGGAGCCGGGCGGCATGGCGCAGGTGATGATCTGCTCCTTGAGATAGTTTAATGCGAGGATTTTGTTGTCGTAGCTGCTGGCCAATTCTGCTCCCTCCCGGTTCCTTGGATTGGTTTTAGCATATCGCAGAATGAAGGGAAAGTCAAGGAAACGCGCAGAATAGTGAGGATAATGCATAACTGTGAAATATCACAAAAAGGTAAATGAGACAAAAAAACAAGAAAACACTTGACAAAATAAGAGAATAGAACTATTCTGAAAGAAAACAGAAATTTTTTTGCCAATCTGTGATATATCACAGATGGATAAAAGAAAGGCGGAAAAGAGCCATGAGCGTACAGAATCTGGATTTTGCGCAGCCGTTTTTTCAAGTGGCCTACGTAGAGGGGGAGGCAGAGTACCGGGCGGAAGGGCGGTGCCTGGTGTTCAACCTGGCGGAGCGGAGCCAGGTGCCGCTGTATATCCGGGGCATCCCGGTGCTGCCCTTAAAGGGCACGGTGGTGGAAAATGTAACGGTGGAGCACATTGGCCGGGCCCTGATTGTGAGGGACTACGATTCCCTGTGCCTGGACGACCCGCAGGTGGCCCGGCAGATCAAGCAAACCTGGAAATCCCTGTATGCGTGCTCCGGCATGGAACGGCATAAAGGGATCCCGTATTACAAATCCCCCAAGGTGCGGATTGGCGGGGATACGGAGATCAATTTCTGCTTTGTCTCGGAGCCCATGGCCCCCTCCGGCCCCCATCGGGACCATGACCGGGATTTTGACGAGGTCCACGCCCAGATCCGCGGCTTTGGAAAAATGCAGAAATTTGAGGAGAACGATGTATCCACCTTCTACCAGGAGTCCTTCCTGGCGCCTGGCATTGTCCATGAGAAATTTTACGACAGCCAGGGGCGTTACCCCTGGCACCAGTACCACAGCATCACGCCCTGTATCTATATGCCCATTGAGATCGACCGGTAAGGGGAAGAGGAACGGAAAGGCAGGAAAGACGAAAGGCCAGGAGGAGACAGTATGCGGTTTAGTATCTGTGCGGTGGACCGGGACCTAAGCCCGGATATGCCCTTCCCGCTCCGGGGAAGGAGCTATGGGGAATGTGCGGAGATGGCGGAGAAGCTGGGCTTTGACGGGATCGAGCTGCAGATTCAGGATCCCGCTGTGTACCGGGGCAGCGAGCTGCGGAAGATTCTGGATGACCATGGGATTGCGGTCTCGGCGGTGACCACCGGGCTGGCCTACACCCTGGAAGGCTTGAGCATGACCCACCCGGACCGGGGTATGCGGAAGGCCACGGTGGAACGGCTGAAGCGGCAGCTGGATCTGGCCCGGGAACTGGATTCCCAGATCCTCATCGGCTATCTGCGGGGGAGAAAACAGCCGGGGCAGACAGAGCAGGAGTTTGAGGGGATCCTCACCGAATCCCTGGGGGAGGTGGTGGAGTACGGCGCCTCCATACAGGCCCCCACGGTGTTTGAGCAGATCAACCGGCGGGACGGGGATGTGTTCAATACCACGGAGCGTACCATGGAGTTCCTGGAAAAATTTCACTCCCCGTGGCTGCTGTACAACGGGGACACCTACCACATGGCCACGGAGGATCCGGATGTGCCGGCGGCCATCCGCCGGTCCCTGCCGAAGCTGAAGCTGTTCCATGTCTCCGACCATGGCCGGCTGCTGCCGGATGACCGGCATTTCAACTTCCGGGAGGCGGCGGAGGCGCTGAAGGCGGCTGGATACAGCCAGTGGGTGTCCCTTGAGTGCAAACCGCTGCCGGACAGCTGGACAGCTTCCAAAAATGGAGTAGAATATTTAAGGAAGGTATTCCGCTGAAAAAGAGGAGGACGAACATGAAGCAGAGAGTGGAAAATCCCATTGTGGTGGGCATGGTGGGTACCGGATATGGCTGTGAGCTTCACGGGGGCGGCTATGAAAATATGGTGGGGATCCCGGTGCGGCTGAAAACCGTCTGCGGCGGCTCTAACCGGGCCCGGGCAGAGGCCATGAAGGAGCGCTACGGCTATGAGCAGGTGACCATGGACTACATGGATGTGATCCGGGACCCGGAGATTGATGTGGTGGACATCAACACCAACCAGACTCTCCACGTGCCCATTGCCCTGGCGGCGCTGCGGGCCGGCAAGCATGTGATCTGTGAAAAGCCCCTGACCGGCTATGTGGGCAATGGGGAGGATGGAATTGGCAGAACCGTGCCCAAGGCAGTGATGTATGAGAGCGTCATGGCCCAGATGGAGGAACTGCGGGAGGCCATCCGGTCCAGCGGCCGGAAGTTTATGTATGCGGAGAACCAGGTCTACGCACCGCCGGTGCAGAAGGCGGCGGAGATCCTGCGGGCCAAAAAGAGCAAGATTGTGCTGATGAACAGCGAGAACACCCTCATCGGTTCCAGCTCCCCCAAGGGCGGCCACTGGAACCAGATTGGCGGCGGCACCCTGATGCGCAACGGCATCCACGGGCTGACGGCCATGCTCTGGCTGAAGCGCCAGGAGGCCAAGGCCCGGGGGGAGGAGTTCGGCATTGTAGGGGTGATGGCGGACACCGGCGTTCAGACGGCGGCCATAGAGGGGGAATCCCACCGGTATATCCGGGCTCGCCCGGTGGATGTGGAGGACATGGCCATTGTCACCGTCACCTTCCGGGATGGCACCAAGTGCGTCAGCCTCTGCAGCGACGCGGTGCTGGGCGGCTCCCGGAACACTGTGACCGTGTACGCCCATGACGCCACCCTCCGCTGCAACCTGAACCCCTGCGACATCCTGAACACCTATTTCATGGATGAGGAGGGGCTGGAGGATGTGTACATCTCGGAGATGCTGCCCCAGAAAACCGGCTGGAACCAGGCCTTTGTCTCCGATGAGATCATCCGGGGCTACGCCGGGGAGCTGAAGGATTTTATGGAGTGCATTGCCTTTGACCGGGAGCCGGATTCGGATTTTGACCTGGCCTGCGATGTGATGCGGGTCATCTACGCCGCCTACCGGTCCTCGGAGGAGGGCCGCCGGATTCTGTTCTGAGCGAGGCCGCTGGAAGGCGGCTCCCGGGCTTTGACCGGGGCTCCCCACGGAAACTTCCCCCGGGTTGGGGCCGGATTCTCCCGCCGGATTGCTTGTCAATCCGGCGGTTTTTTTGTATAATAACCCGGTTGGAAATCCATATTTGGGAAGGGAAAAGCAATGGAACTGAGCCTGCTTCTGATGGAACAGATTGTGTCCATGGCCCTGATGGTGCTCATGGGCTATGCGCTGGTGAAAACCGGGCACCTGAAATCTGCTGACGGCCGGGTGCTTTCGGTGCTGACGGTCTACATTATCTGCCCCTGCGTGATCATTGATTCGTTTCAGATCGAATTCAGCCAGGAAAAGCTGCACGGGCTGGTGGTGGCCTTTGTGGCGGCGCTCACTGCCCAGCTGGTGCTGATCTTGCTGGGGCATTTCCTGCGGAAACCTATGAAGCTGTCTCCGGTGGAGTATGCTTCCTTTATTTACTCCAACGGCGGCAACCTGCTGATCCCGCTGGTCAGTTCCATCCTGGGAGACGAGTATGTGTTCTACACCTGCGCCTTTATTGGCGCCCAGAACCTGTTTATGTGGACCCATGGGGTCATGGTCCTGGGGGGACACACCCAGAGCTGGAAGAAGATTCTGCTGACCCCCAATATCATTGCCATCTTTGTGGGCCTGATTCTGTTTCTGGCCCGGATCAGCCTGCCGGAGGTGGTGGGGGTCACCCTGGAAAAGGTGGGGGATACCAACGGGCCGGTGTGCATGTTCCTCATTGGCACGCTGATGGCGGACGCCCGCATGCGGGAGGTCTTTGGGAAAGCCCAAAATTATCTGGTCTGCTTTGGACGGCTGATTGTCAGCCCGCTGCTCTTTGCCCTGGGCATCCGCCTGTCCGGCATTACCCTGGGGGATCCCAATCTGAAGCAGGTGCTCTGGGTGACATTCCTGGCCCTCAGCGCGCCGGTGGCGGTCTCCGTCACCCAGATCAGCAACCTGTACGGAAGCCCGGAGGCGGCCCGCCGAGCCAGCACCATCAACGTTATGTCCGTGGTGTTCTGTATGGCCACCATGCCGCTGATGACGTTGGTATACCAGGCAGTGTGCTGATCCCGGGCGGCAGCACTTACCGGGTGTAACAGAATGCCGTGAGGGGAACGGCATAGTTCAGGCAACACCCTCCGGGTGTAAAAGGAGGCGCAATGGAAAGACGTGTGGAACACCGGGTGGCGGAGACGGAGGCCGGGCGGACCGTGGGGCAGCTGCTGGCCGGCGCCCTGGGCCTCTCCGGCCGGCAGATCCGGCGGCTGAAATTCCAGGAGGACGGTATTCTCCTTGGGGAACGCCGGGTTCGGACCTCGGAACGGGTACGGCCAGGGGATCTTCTACAGGTTACGCTGCGGGAGCAGGGGGAGAACCGGATGCAGGCCGGGGCCACTCCGCTCCCTATTTTGTATGAGGACGAGGACCTGCTGGCGGTGAACAAGCCGCCGGGGATGGTGGTCCACCCCTCCCCCGGCCATTATGGGGATTCGGTGCTCAACGGTCTGGCAGCCATGGGAAAGGGCCAGGCCCGGTTTCATGTGCTGGGCCGGCTGGACCGGGATACCTCCGGGGTGCTGGTCTTTGCCAAGAGCGGCGCGGCGGCAGCCATTCTGGCCCGGCAGCGGGCGGAGGGGCGGTTCCGGAAGCGGTATCTGGCCCTGGCCGCCGGCCGGATGGCTGAGGAAGGCGGAAAAATCTGCTTTCCCATGGCTCCAGCGGGGAAAGGGCGGATGCAGGTGGCCCCGGAGGGGAAGGCGGCGGTGACCTGGTATCAGGTGCTGGGCCGGTGCCCGGCCTGGTCCCTGGTCTCCTTGTGGCTGGAGACCGGGCGGACCCATCAGATCCGGGTCCATCTGGCTGCCGCCGGCCACCCGCTGCTGGGGGATCCCCTGTACGGAGGCGGAGGGGCGGAGCGGCAGGGGGGCCCGGCCACGCGGCTTGGGGACCAGGCTGTCAAGAATCTGGCGGAGAGCTGGGAAAGCGGGACTGCCCCTCACTTCCTGAGAGCCGCTCTCCATGCCCGGCAGGTATGGCTCCGGCAGCCCTTTACCGGGGAGGCCCTCTTTTTGGAAGCACCATTTCCCGCGGATTGGCGTGCTTTTTGCCGATTTATAGAGGAACGCTATAGAACTCCGTTTTTGCCCAAAAAAGAGTGTAATTTTTAAGGGAAGTATGCTATGATAGTAGGCGGGCGGCCCAGCCGCTACTTTGGGAGGTAACAAAAGGAGACAGAAGTATGGCAATTCAAGTAGGAATCAACGGATTTGGCCGGATTGGCCGGGTGGTTTTCCGCATCCTGATGGAGAGAGGGGACACTTTCCATCTCTGCGGCATCAACCTGCGCAAAGCGGATATCCCTCACATGGTCTACATGGCCAAGTACGATTCCATCTTCGGACGCTTTCCGGGAACGTTGGAGGCGGAGGAAGACGCAATCGTGGTGAATGGGCAGCGGATTCCCGTGTTCAGCGAGACGGACCCTTCCCAGATTCCCTGGAAAGAGTGCGGAGCCGAGTACATCATTGAGTCCACTGGCGCTTTCAACACGGTGGAAAAATCTTCCGCCCATCTGCAGGCCGGAGCCAAGAAGGTGGTCATCACCGCTCCCTCCAAGGACAAGGTGATGCCGACCTACGTAATGGGCGTCAACCACATGAACTATACCCCGGATCAGGACATTGTTTCCAATGCGTCCTGTACCACCAACTGTCTGGCCCCTCTGGCCAAAATTGTAGAGGATCACTTTGGAATTGTGGAAGGGCTGATGTCCACCATCCATTCCTGCACTGCTAAGCAGAAAGCTGTGGATGCCCGGGCCGGCCGTGACTGGAGAACGGGCCGTTCCGTGTTCGGAAACATTATTCCTTCCACCACCGGCGCTGCCAAGGCCTGCGGCCTGGTGATTCCGTCCCTGCAGGGCAAGCTCACCGGCATGTCCTTCCGGGTTCCCACCAACGATGTGTCCGTGGTGGATCTGACGGCCCGGCTGGCTACGCCGACCACCTACGAGGAAATCTGCCAGACCATCCGGGAGGCTTCCAAGACGTACATGAAGGGAATTGTCACCTACGTCCATGACGAGGTGGTTTCCTCGGACATGCTGGGGGAGACCCACACCTGTATTGTGGATGAGACCGCCGGCATTATGCTCAACGATCATTTTGTGAAGCTGATCGCTTGGTATGATAACGAGTGGGGCTACAGCAACAAGGTGGTGGATCTGGTAGCCCATATCGCAAAGGTGTGCGGTGATAAATAACCGGCGGAGGGATACAGGCCGGGAGGACGGAGATTTGCATGAGTGAGAGAACGGTAAAGGCGGCGCTGCTGGGAGTGGGAACCGTAGGCGGCGGCGTGTACAAGCTGGCGGAAAGCCTGCGGGAAGAGATGGTGTCCAAAACCGGGGCTGATTTTGAGATTGCCCGGATTCTGGTGCGGAATCTGGAGAAGGAGCGCCCGGGAATCCCCCGGGAGCTCCTGACGGACAACTGGCGGGAGATTGTGGAGGATCCGGAAATCCAGGTGGTCATTGAGGTCATGGGGGGAATAGAGCCGGCCCGGACCTGCATCCTGGAGGCTTTGCAGGCGGGAAAGCAGGTGGTGACGGCCAACAAGGACCTGCTGGCAGAGTACGGCCAGGTGCTGATGGAGACTGCCGAGGCCCATTCCTGTGACCTGCAGTTTGAGGCGTCGGTGGCCGGGGCCATCCCCATCATCCGGCCTTTGAAGCAGTCCCTGGCGGGCAACCACCTGACCGAGGTTATGGGAATCGTCAACGGCACCACCAACTATATTCTCAGCAAAATGTCCGATGAGGGCATGGACTACCAGGAGGCGCTGGCCAAGGCCACGGAGCTTGGGTATGCGGAGGCGGATCCCACGGCGGATGTGGAAGGCTATGACGCCGGCCGGAAGATTGCCATTATGGCCTGCCTGGCCTTCAATTCCCGTGTCACCTTCTCGCAGGTCTACACCGAGGGCATCACCCGGGTTACCGCTACAGACATCCGGTATGCCCATGAGTTCGGCTTTGAGATCAAGCTGCTGGGCCTGGCCCGGAACACCCCGGAGGGGATTGAGGTGCGGGTGCACCCTATGCTGATCCCCTCGGACCATCCGCTGGCCACGGTGAAGGATTCCTTCAACGCGGTGTTTGTCCACGGAGACGCCCTGGACGACGCCATGTTCATGGGCCGGGGCGCCGGGGAGATGCCCACCGCCAGCGCGGTGATGGGCGATGTGATTGATGTGGTCCGCAATCTGGTCCACGGGTGCAGCGGACGTGTGGGCTGCAGCTGCTACAAGAGCCTGCCGGTGAAGCCCATGGAGGAGACGGAAAACCGGTTTTATCTGCGGATTCTGGCAGCCAACCGCCCGGGTGTGCTGGCGGGGATTGCCAGTGTGCTGGGGAACAACGGCGTGTGCATTGAGCAGGTGGTGCAGAGAAGCCGCAGCCGTCAGGCGGAGAATGCGGAACTGGTAATTATCACGGATCTGGTCCGGGAGTCCGGCTTCCGGGATGCGGTGACCATCCTGCAGGCGCTCTCCACGGTGCGGGAGATTGGCAGCTGTATCCGGGTGTATTGATGGGAACGTATGCGGGCGGTGTTCTATTGACGGCGGCAAAACGCTTGTGATACAATAAACGAGTATCAGACAATCCCGCAGGGGCGGGAAGCTAATGGAGGAAACGATCATGGTTGTTGCGGCGGCAGAGATGCTTCAGAAGGCAAAGGAAGGCAAATATGCGGTAGCTCAGATCAATATCAACAATCTGGAGTGGGCAAAGTCTGTGCTGCAGGTGGTGGAGGAGCTGCAGTCCCCCATCATCCTGGGTGTGTCCGAGGGCGCAGGCAAGTACATGGCCGGCTACAAGACGGTGGTGGGCATGGTCAATGGTATGCTGGAGGAGCTGAAGATTACGGTTCCGGTAGCCCTGCACCTGGACCACGGCAGCTACGAACACTGCTACAAGTGCATTGAGGCTGGTTTCAAGTCCGTGATGTTTGATGGCTCCCATTACCCCATTGAGGAGAACATTGCCAAGACCAAAGAGCTGGTGGAGGTATGCCACTCCAAGGGAATCTCCCTGGAGGCGGAGGTCGGCTCCATCGGCGGAGAGGAAGACGGCGTAGTGGGTATGGGCGAGTGTGCGGATCCGGATGAGTGCAAGCGGATTGCGGATCTTGGCATTGATTTCCTGGCTGCCGGCATTGGCAACATCCACGGGAAATATCCGGCCAATTGGCCTGGCCTGCGCTTTGACGTGCTGGAGGCCATCAAGGCCAAGGTAGGGGATATGCCTTTGGTGCTCCACGGCGGCACCGGCATTCCGGATGATATGATCCAGAAGGCGATCTCCCTGGGTGTGGCAAAGATCAATGTAAATACGGAGTGCCAGCTGGTGTTTGCGGAGGCGACCCGGAAGTATATTGAGGCTGGCAAGGATCTGGAGGGCAAGGGGTATGACCCCCGGAAGCTGCTGGCTCCCGGCGCGGAAGCCATCAAGGCTAAGGTGCGGGAAAAGCTGACTCTGTTTGGCTCCGTGGGCAAAGCCTAAGACCAGGGATAGGGAAATTGGTAACAGACCGGGCGCAGGCCCGGAATCAGCAGCGGCGGTCCCCAACCGCCGCTTTTTCAATT
>CAJFTW010000029.1 GCA_904420025.1 Candidatus Pseudolachnospira avium | reverse complement strand
TTCTACATTTTCATCCATTGCGGTAACCGTAAAGGTATACTGCTGTCCCTCCGGCAAGGAAGTATCTCCTAGGCCTTCTACCTCTTTATCAATAATAAGGTTGCCGGTAGTAGGTTCCGGGACTTGGATCACCGGTTTCGGGAAAAGCGCGCTACCATCTTCCCCATTGGCAGTGTAGGTTACTTTTGCGTTTTCATTGTCATTGCTCCAAAAACCTTGTTCTCTTTCGTCCGCATGCGTTCCTGTGCCTGGATCAGGTGTCTGGCCAGCCGCATCACTCCCCAGTCCTGCCTCAATGGCTGCTTGACTGGGAGTAATTACCGTTCCTATGGAATAGGTATAGCCTTCCTCCAATTCATAATCTTCCGGCAAATCCAAATAAATCGTGCGATGATCTTCACTGACACGAGCTGTAGCAATCTGCGCAGTCCCATCCGCATCGTAAAATGTAAGAGTTCCTCCGCTCGTAACTGTATCTGACCATGTTTGGCTCCCTTTTGTGACAGAAATAGTGAAAGTCGGAGCACCATCTGTTAACACTAAATCCGCATACGCACTTAGCGGGTCAGTGATGGTTACATTTGAAGCCGCAAAGAAGGTAATTTGCTGTTGAATATCCTCAAAGGCCTTCAGCAAGTCCTCCGGATCATTGGCACTAATAGAATCTTTATTTGATGCCGGAACATCTACTGCGCTCACAATCTGATTAAATACAGCACTTGACACGCTATTTGTAACACCAACAAAATAGAAATAACCCGTATTAAGCGTTTCGCATTCTTTAACAGCATGCGCCAAAGCAGTTTGGTTATAATCACTTGGATTACTGCTTCCCGCTGTATTTCCATTATTGTTATAGTAGTATCCGGGGTTGCCATCCGAGATAAAGATAACAACCGTTAATGCGTCCTCACGGCCAGATTCCAATACATCTTTACCGGTTCTAAAGCCTGCTTCATAATTCGTCCCTCCATATCGACGATTTTCATTCAGCCAACCAGGAGTAGCGTCATAAAGTTTATCTACATTTGAAGTCCATTCGCATTCTATCACAGCATCGTTCCAAGCGCCGTCATTTTCACCACCATAAAATCCGACTAACGCATATTGAACATCAAGGTTCTCATTATCGCTCAACCCATCATAATTGCCATAACCAGAAATTTGAGCAATCGCTTGTTTGGCTTGCGCAATCCGAGTTTTTCCAGACCACCACTCCGTCATGCTGTTAGACTCATCCAATATAAACAATACATCAACCATTTGCTTTCGGCTGCTACTTCCACGGTCGCCGGTAATGGAAAGAGTCAAATTATAATTTCCCGACTGTTCATCCAAAACAGCCCTTTTTGTAGTTTGGACAGTCACATTCTGCGTTCCATCATCGCCCGGATTCTCACCGGCATTGTTTTCCTGATAAATCAAGTAAATATCTCGTTCCTTTGTTTCATTGCTAGGACGCCATGTGTTGTTATCAGTTGGCACAACCTCATTGCCATTATAAAAAGTAAGTGTATGAGACGACCTTGAGTCGTCTGTTGCAACCATGCGTGTCACAACAGATCCTGTCATACTTTCATAACGAGCTTCTATAAAATCATAATTTGAGATTCTAGTCGCATACTCAGAAAATTGAATGTCATCTCCACCTGAAATAGAAATAACCTCTGTTTGTTCACCTGAAATTTCATCACCATTCTGGTTAACATAGTGAACAACAATCTCAAAATAGGTGGAAAATCTACCCCCCCACGTTAGAGTAAACGTCGAAAACCCATCCACCGTAAACTCCGCCGTCACCGCCGGGCTTACCGCCGTATCCTCCACGGCCGCCGCTGCACCGGCCTCCGCCAGCTCTGCCGCTTCCGCTTCCACCGTCACGGTTCCCTCGGAAGCTTCCGCCGTGTCCGCCACCGTCTCCACGCTTTTCACCTGGCCGTTTTCATCCTCCGCCAGATGCTGCACCGCCAGGCTGCCCGTGTCCGCTTCCTCCGGCAGCAGACCTTCCGGCAGCGTGAACCGGACGGATACCGGCTCGGCCGGCTCCACCTCTTCCCTGCTGTCCGCACCTGCGGTAAAGTAAATATCCAGGGCCACAAAGCCGTCATAGGACAGACCGGCGTTATCCAGCTCCGCTGCCACCGCATCGGTGGCCTCCGTGCCGTCCGCATCTTGGCCAATCAGCTCCGCGTGCAGCACCGCGTTCTCCGGCAGCGCCCCCTCCGGGGCCTCCACCGTCACAACAATGCCGCTGTCCAGGGTCTGCTCAAAGGTCCGGGACGCCGTCTCCGGCTGCTGGCCTTCGCTCCCGCTGGTTTCCGCTTCGCCCGCCTCATCCGCTTCCGCGATGGTTCCCTGGGGCAGCTCCTCCACAGAGCTCTCCGCGGCAGAGGAGGTTTCCGCCTGCTCTCCCGTGGCAGCCTCAGCCCCCGCATCCGCTTCCGAAGATGCTTCCACCGAAAGGCTCCCGCCCCCGGCAGCACTGGTGGTTTCCAATGCGCTGGATTCGGTTGACTCTTCGCCGGATGCAGCGCGGGTCTCCGCCACCGTGGCCGGAGCGCTCTCCTCCTCCGCGTTGGCGGTCACAAAGTGGCCTCCCGCCAGGGACGCCGCCAGCACAAACGCCAGCAGCAGTGCCAAGGGTTTCTTTGTCTTCTTCATACTGCTTCACTCTCCCATCCTGCCCGTTTTGCCGACTTTTCCGCTGATCTGCTCCGTCTGTTCCCTCAGGAAGTCATCCAGCAGGTACAGCAACTCCAGGGCACTGCGGAAAAATACTTTTTGTTGATTCTCTCCATATAGATATCCCTGCCAGCTGTTGTGCTGGCGGTATTGGGTGCAGACACACAGGGCGGTCTTCCCTTTCACCGGATCCGGGTACAGCCACGGGTTTCGGTTCCGCCTCAGGGCCAGCGCCCTCCCCCACGCCTCTGTTGCGTCCGGCTCTTCCGACGCCGCAGCCTCCCCCGTCAGGCTTTCCTGCAGCCGTTCCCGGTACAAGTGCAAACGGCGCATTTTCCGGGAGGCTTCGGGGAAATCCAGCCGGTCATAGATCCCATCCATCTTGAGGAGCAGGTCGCCGCATCCCTGAAACGGCACCGGAGCTAAGATTTCCGGGCTGCAGATCACCCCTTTGGAGGACATTCCCTCCAGCTTTTGAAAGACAAGCATCAACAATCCCTGCCCCCCCTTTCCTTCTTGTGTTTTTCTTCCAACTACATAATTTTTATTATGTGGTTATAAGGATCCCCCAGCAGCCGCAGAAACGGTCTGCGCCAAGGAATCCCGGATATTGTAGGGGAAATGGACGCTGTTGGGAGGAAATCGAACGCTGCTAAACGGAGGGAGCGTTTTTTTCAGTTCAGAAAATGTGGTTTTTTATACATCAAGAAAAAAGGCTCCCCCATTTTGAGCCTTTCATAGAAAAGAAAACCGTAATCTTATTGACAATCCAACCTGGATTTGTTATGATATTAGACGCAAGTTTATTTTATGTATCGGCAGTTTTACCACATAATAAAAATTATGTGGTTTTTTTGTCCTATTTTCTCAGGCCAGCAGGCCCAGCCGTTCCAGCTGCCGCCGGTGTTCCTGGCCAGAGGAGATGATATACAGCCGGGTGGTATTGATGCTGCTGTGGCCCAGCACATCCGCCAGCTTGGCAATATCCTTTCCTACCTCGTAGAAGCAGCGGGCAAACAGGTGCCGCAGGTTGTGGGGGAAGACCTTTTGTTCCGGCACGGCAGCCGCCTCGCCCAATGCCTTCATCTGCTTCCAGATATTGCTCCGGTCCATGGGGGCGCCGCTGCGGGTGACAAACACCGCCCCGTGGGTGATCCCGGTCCGCCGCAGGTATTTCCGCAGCAGGCAGCGAAGCTTCTCCGGCAGCAGCACGGTCCTGGATTTGCCCTTCAGCCGCACCACAGCCTCCCCAGCCGTCACTGCCTCCACCGTGATAAAAGACAGTTCAGAGATCCGGATGCCGGTGGAGCACACGGTCTGCAGCAGTACACACAGCCGCTCATCCCCCTTCCGGCGGGCGGCCATCACCAGCTGCTGATACTCCTGCCGGCTCAGCTCCCGCTCCCCGGAGCAGTAGGCGCTCCGCTGGATCCGCAGCAGCTTGACCTTCCACTCCTGCCTCCCCAGGAAGGCCAGAAAGCTGTTGATGGCGGCCAGCTTGGTGTTGACGCTGGCCGGGCGGTACGTTTTTTCCAGTATTTCCTTATAGGAGATCACCGCCTCCTTGTCCAGCGCCCGCCCGCGCATCCACTCCCGGAACCGGCGCACTTCCCTGCCATACTGCCTGCGGGTGGAGAGGCTCCGCTCCCCCTGGCGCAGGCTGTCCGCAAATGCCTCCAGCTGCCCTTCCTCCCAGGGATTTGCCACCGTACGTTTTTCTGTCGTATTGTTTTTCATGGGCACATACCTCCTGCCCTTTATCATAACCATAAACTGTCACAACTAAAACACACGGCGTATGGCGGCTTCGTTGTCCCTCCCGCTTAGTGAGGAAGGGATAAAAAGATAGTCTTTTTCCAGAAAAAGCTTGCATAAAACATAGATTTGCGATATTCTGTTTACAGACGTCGGCTGTCATTCTGACGGCCCGTTTTCTCAGAGCTGTAAGGCATCTTTTTTCGGAGGTTCCCATCGGAACGCTTGCCCGGATACGCAGTGCGAAACCAATAAGAAATTAGGAGGTACAACGTATGGCTGCAACTTTGAAACAGTATTTTCCCACAATCCGCAGCAGGGGAGAGGTTCTGGCGGAAATTTCTGAAACCCCGGAACTTCTGGCCCGGTATCAGGAATGGAATCCGGAACAGCAGGATCGTTTTCTGGATTACTGCACCGGCCAGCGGGCCGCCTGCTACTCCTCTGACTTGCTTCTGCGGCAATACCGGAGAGTCCGAAACGAAAAGGGAAATGCTTTCAGTTACCGTGATATTCAAAAGGTTTGCACCATTGTCCTGTATGAAAAAAGCCCTTCTGATTTTCACAGTTTTCCCGAAAACTATCGGCACGGTTTTGCCCAGCAATCCGATACAGGCCTACAAATGGATTTACTTCAAGAGTACCTCTTTATACCGCTTGACATTTTCACCCGCATCCTGCACAATAAAGGTATCCGAAACCAGTTGGAGGCATGGCTCACGTTCCTCAGCACAGACGAACCGGAAATGATTGAAAAGTTGATTCTGCAGTATCCGGAATTCCGAACGTACTATGAGGAAATCTATGCACTATGCCGGAATACAGAAAGCACCCTCCCGGTATACCTTTATGCCGTGAGAGGCACGGCAAAGAGAGGAAAGTGATGGAAATGTTTTCCCAAGAACTCCGAGAACTGGACCGAAACACGGTACAATATATGATGGATGAAATGCAGGCAGAGATCGACCGGAAACGGGAGACCATTGGCCAGCAACAAAACACCATCGACCAGCAAAAGCACTTGCTGGAGGAAAAGGAACAGGCCCTCTCCGCCAGCCTGGAGGAAATCCGTCGGTTGAAGGCCATGCTGAAGGAACCGATGAACCAGTAAAAGAGAATCCGGCTTGACAGGATTCTCCGCTGAAACCAAAGACGGCCTTGCCGGAACCATTTCCCTCTGGTTCCGGAAGGCCGTTTTCATTTCCCATTTGATCTGCTTGTGGCTCCCTCAATTCCCCCGGTCCCGAATCTCGCCCAACTCCTGGAAGTTTTCGCTGAGGGGGTTCCGCACCACTTCCACCTTGGGACTGTTATTGTAGACAATCTTCTGAAGGATGGGGGTGATAATGGTGGTGGCAATCACCACAATCACCACCGGGCCCACAAAGTTGGCGCCAATGAGGCCCACCTGCATACCCTGGGAGGCCACAATCAGGGCCACCTCGCCCCGGGAGACCATGCCCACGCCAATCTGCACGCAGGTGCAGGTGCGGTAGCCGCACAGCTTGGCTCCCGCGCCGCAGCCCACCACCTTGGTAAGCACCGCAACCACCACATAGCTAAGGGTGAACAGCAGCAGCGCTGGGGTCATGGCCGGCAGGTCTACCTTCAGGCCGATGCTGGCAAAAAATACCGGGGACAGCATCAGGTAGGACAGGGTGTCAAACCGGGAGGACAGGTACTGGGTGGTCTGGGTCATGGAGATGATCACACCCGCAATGTAGGCCCCCGTAATATCCGACACGCCGAAAAACTCCTCTGCACAGTAGGACATGACCAGGCAGAACACAAAGGCCACAATGGCGTGGCGGTGCAGCAGCCGGGTCCGGCGGCTCCACCAGTCGTAAAACTTGAAAAAGGCAAAGCCGGCCACCCCCGCAAACACAAAGAACAGAACAATCTTGACCAGGATGGTGGACATGTGCACCGAGGAGTCCGCCGCGCTGGTGATGATGGTCAGGGCGATGATGCCCAGCACATCGTCTATGATGGCCGCTCCCAGGATGGCGTTCCCGGATTTGCTCTGAAGCTTGCCCAGCTCTTTCAAAGTCTCCACCGTAATGCTCACAGAGGTGGCGGTGAGCACCACGCCCAGGAACATATTCTGCAGGAAGAGGCTCCCGGAAGCATCCGAGTCAATCCGGCCCGGCCGGTTGAAGACCCAGCCAACCAGAAAGCCCCCTGCCAAGGGCACCAGTACACCGATGAGGGCAATAACGAACGCTGCCTTGCCGCTCTTCTTCAGCTCATGCACATCCGTCTCCAGGCCGGCGCAGAACATAAGCACAATCACGCCGATCTCCGCCACGCTCTGGATAAAAGAGGTCTCCTCCAGGATACCCAGGACCCCCGGCCCCAGCAGCAGCCCAGCCAGCAAGGCCCCCACCACCTGGGGAAGATGAATTTTCTTGGACGCTAGGCTTAAAACCTTGGTACTCAGCAAAATAATAGCTAAATCCAATAAGAAACGATACTCCATTATGAACCACCTCCGCAATCCGGGTCTGCCGGCCCGATGGCACATCTTTGCGCTTTTTCTCGAAACAAGTCCATATTATAGTATCGTTCCCGCGGGATGTCAACTGTTTAGCCCTCTTATGACCGCTTTAAAATTTGTACCTTTTCATATCATATCAATATATGTATGTTTTATTTTCTGTCTGATTTTTCACAAACCCCGCCTACCGGTCCACCCGGTTCACCGGCTGCCCCTCCAGAAAGCGCCGGAGATTTTCCACTGCCGTGTCCATCAGCCGCTGCCGGGCCGCCCGGGTGGCCCAGGCAATATGAGGGGTAATCAGGCAATTTGGGGCTCCCAATAGAGGATTGTCCAGCCCAATGGGCTCCGTGGAGGCCACATCCACCCCGGCGGCATACACCTTGCCGGCATCCAGGGCCTCCCGCAAGTCCTGCTCCACAATCAGAGGGCCCCGGGCCGTGTTCAGCAGAATCACCCCATCCTTCATCTGCCGGATGGTCTCCCGGTTGATCAGCCCCCGGTTCTCCTCCGTCAGCGGGCAGTGGAGGGAGATGACATCCGAGGTGGCAAACAGCTCCTCCCGGCTCACCATCCGGCAGCCCTCCTCCGGCCGGGGTGTCCGGGTCCAGGCCTGTACCTCCATGCCAAAGGCCCGGGCCAGCCGCCCCACCGCCCGGCCAATGCGGCCGTAGCCAATGAGGCCCAGGGTCTTGCCTGCCAGCTCCAGCTGGGGCGTATCCCAGAAGCTGAAGTCCGGGTTCCGGCTCCAGCGCCCGGCATGGACCTCCCGGCTGTGGTGGCCAATCTGGTGGCAGATTTCCAGCAGCAGGGCCATGGTAAACTGGGCCACCGTCTCCGTGCCGTAGGAGGGGATATTGGTCACCACAATCCCCCGGCAGCCGGCGGCCTCCACATCCACCACATTGTAGCCGGTGGCCAGCACCCCAATATACCGGAGGGCCGGGCAGGCGTCCAGCACCTGCTCCGGGATCAGGGATTTGTTGGTGAAAACAATCTCCGCCTCCCCTATCCGCTCCGCCACCTGCGCCGGCGGGGTCCGGTCATAGACCGTCAGCTCCCCCAGCGCTCCCAAAGGCTCCCAGCTCAGATCCCCGGGGTTTTCCACATAGCCGTCCAGCACCACAATCCGCATCCTCTGCCTCCTTTCCTTAGTATGCCGTGCTTCTCACGGCATCCCGTTACACCCGAAGGGTGTTTCCGGCAGGCCTCCCGCCTGCCAGGCCACCCTCTCAGCTCTTGATCTTCATGGTCAGCGAAATCCGTTTCTTGGCCAGGTCCACATTCAGCACCTGCACGTCCACCACGTCCCCCACGCTCACCGCCTCCAGGGGATGCTTAATATACCGGTCACAGATCTGGGAGATGTGCACCAGCCCGTCCTGGTGGACGCCGATGTCCACAAAGGCGCCGAAATCCACAATGTTCCGCACCGTGCCCTTGAGCACCATCCCCGGCTTCAGATCCTTCATCTCCAGCACGTCCGTCCGCAGCACTGGCCGGGGCATCTCCTCCCGGGGGTCCCGGCCGGGCTTCTCCAGCTCCTGGAGGATGTCCGACAGGGTGGGCACGCCAATGCCCAGGGTCTCCGCCATCTGCTCCGGGTTCCGCACCTTCTTCCGGATGCCGGGGATGCCGCCGGAGCCCAGATCCCGGCTGCTGTACCCCAGCTCCTTTAACAGGGCCTCTGTGGCCGGATAGCTCTCCGGGTGCACCGCCGTCCGGTCCAGAGGGTTCGTCCCGCCCCGGACCCGCAGGAAGCCGGCGCACTGCTCGTAGGCCTTGGGGCCCAGCTTGGGCACCTTCAGCAGCTGCCGCCGGTCCCCAAAGGCGCCGTTCTCCTCCCGGTAGGCCACAATGTTCTTGGCCACCGTCTTGGAGACCCCGGCCACGTACTCCAGCAGGGAGGCGGAGGCGGTGTTCAGGTCCACCCCCACCCGGTTCACGCAGTTTTCTACCACCCCGTGGAGGGCCTCCCCCAGCTTCTTCTGGTTCATATCGTGCTGGTACTGGCCCACGCCAATGCTCTTGGGGTCAATCTTCACCAGCTCCGCCAGCGGGTCCTGGAGCCGTCTGGCAATGGAGGCGGCGCTGCGCTGGCCCACGTCAAACTCCGGGAACTCCTCGGTGGCCAGCTTGCTGGCCGAGTACACGGAGGCCCCAGCCTCGTTGACGATCACATACTGGACGCCCTTCTCCGGAATCTCCTTCAGCAGCTCCACAATCACCTGCTCCGACTCCCGGGAGGCGGTGCCGTTGCCCACGGAGATCAGGGTAATGCCATATTTGTCAATCAGGCGCTTCACCACCCGCTTGGACTCCTCCACCTTGTTCTGGGGCGCGGTGGGGAAGATCACCGTGGTGTCCAGCACCTTCCCGGTGGCGTCCACCACCGCCAGCTTGCAGCCGGTGCGGAAGGCAGGGTCCCAGCCCAGCACCACCCTCCCCTCAATGGGCGGCTGCAGCAGCAGCTGCTCCAGATTTTTGCCAAAGACCCGGATGGCGCCGTTCTCCGCAATCTCCGTCATCTGGTTCCGGATCTCCCGGTAGATGGCCGGCTCCACCAGCCGCGTGTAGCTGTCCCGGATGGTCTCCCGCAGCAGCGGGGCAGTGTGGGGGTTCTCCCGGATGATCACCTTCTTCTCCAGGTAGCGGAGGATGGTCTCCTCCGGGGCCTGGATCTTCACGTTGAGGACCCCCTCCTTTTCCCCCCGGTTCAGGGCCAGAATCCGGTGGCCCGCCAGCTTGGGCACCGGCTCCTGGTACTGGTAGTACTGGTCGTAAACCGTGGAGGTCTCCGGATTTTTGGCCTCGGACTGAAGAATGCCGTCCCGCACCGTATAGGCCCGGACGGCAGCCCGGTACTCCGCCGTGTCCGAGATCCGCTCCGCCAGAATGTCGCAGGCCCCGGCCAGGGCCGCCGCCGCGTCCGGCACCTCCTGCTCCGGGTTCACAAAGGGCGCCGCTTCCTCCTCCATGGGCCGCTCCGTCTCCTGGGCCCAGAGGATCTCCGCCAGAGGCTCCAGGCCCCGCTCCCGGGCAATGGTGGCCCGGGTCCGGCGCTTGGGCCGGTAGGGCAGGTACAGGTCCTCCACCGCCACCAGGGTGGCGGCGGCGGTGATCTTAGCCCGCAGCTCCTCCGTCAGCTTTCCCTGCTCCTCAATGGAAGCCAGCACCTGTTCCTTCCGCTCCTCCAGGTTCCGCAGATACCGCAGCCGCTCGTCCAGCTGCCGCAGCACCTCATCGTTCAGGGAGCCGGTGGCCTCCTTCCGGTAGCGAGCAATAAAGGGGATGGTGTTGCCCTCGTCAATGAGCTTCACCGCCGCCTCCGCCTGTCCCGGGCGGATACCCAGCTCCTTTGCCAGTGTTCCAATAATATCCATTGATTCCTCCTTATAAGACCGCCCGTCCGCCCAGCAGCAAGGCATTTTTTACCAGCCAGTTGACGGCCAGAAGCGCCAGGGCTCCCCACAGATACCCGTCCCGCCAGCGGAGGCCGGGGAACCGGCCGCCGCTGAGCTGCCACAGGGTCCAGCTGGCCATGAAAGCCAGGTACAGCGCCGCCCCCCAGGGCACCAGCGGATGCAGCCGCAGGCTCTCCCACACCTGTCCGCAGCACAGCGCCTCCAGGGCCCGGGTTCCCCCACAGCCGGGGCAGTAGAAGCCGGTGAGGGCCCGGAACGGGCAGGGGAAGCGCACAAGCAGCTGCCCCAGGTAAGAATGCTCCACCCAGAAAATAATAGCGGCCGCCAAAACAGCGGCCGCTATTCCCAGGCGGTACAGGGTTCGCTCTACCGCGGGGGCTGTTGCATTTCGTCTCATGCCATCAGTTGTCCAGGCCAAATGCCGTATGTACCGCCAGCATGGCTTTCTTCACATCCGCCTCGTCAATGAGCACGGTAATGCGGATCTCCGCCGTGCCGATCATCCGGATGTTGATGTTGGCGTTGTACAGGGCCTCAAACATTTTGGCAGCCACACCGGCGTTGCTCTCCATGCCGGCACCCACAATGGAAACCTTGGCTACCGTGTCATCGTATGTCACTTCTGTGGCGCCCCAGGATTCCTTCCGGGCATCCAGCGTCTCCACTGCCTCCTGCATATCCGTCCGGGCCACCGTAAAGGAGATGTCCTTGGTGCCCTCCCGGCCAATAGACTGAAGGATGATGTCAACGCTGATGTTCTTCTGCGCCAGACTCTTGAAGATCTTATAGGCAATCCCCGGTTCGTCGCGCACTCCGATGATGGAAATCCTTGCGGTATTCTTATCCGCAGCCACGCCGCTTATTAACAATCCTTCCATGTTCGCATTCTCCTTTACAATCGTTCCTTCGTTCCGGTTCAGGCTGGAGCGCACCACCAGGGGTACGCCGTAGTGCTTTGCCATCTCCACCGAGCGGTTGTGCAGCACCTTGGCGCCCAGGGAGGCAAATTCCAGCATCTCATCGTAGGTGATCTCCTTCAGCTTCCTGGCGGTGGGAACCACCCGGGGATCTGCGGTGTAGACGCCGTCCACATCCGTGAAAATCTCGCAGGCATCCGCGTGCAGGGCCGCCGCCAGCGCCACCGCCGTGGTATCCGAGCCGCCCCGGCCCAGGGTGGTGTAGTCATCCCGCTTGTTGACCCCCTGGAAGCCGGTGACAATGACAATCTTATTGTTCTCCAGCTCTTCCCGGATCCGGGCGGTATCAATCCGCTTCAGACGGGAATTGCCGTAGACGGAGGTGGTCTGCATCCGCACCTGGAACGCGTTGAGGGAAACCGCCGGCACCCCCAGGGCGCCCATGGCCATGGCCATCAGGGCCACCGAAACCTGCTCACCAGTGGTCAGCAGCATATCCAGTTCTCTCTTACTGGCATGGGGGTTGATATCCGCGGCCTTGGCCAGCAGGCCATCGGTGGTTTTCCCCATGGCGGACAGCACCACAACTACCTTGTGTCCCGCCTTATAGTCCTCAATACAGCGGTTGGCTACGTTAAAGATCCTCTCTTTATCGGCGACAGAACTGCCGCCGAACTTTTTTACAATCAGCATGTCTCTCCTCCCAGCAAACGGTCCATGGTATGATACCCCTCGGCGATATAATTACCGCTGGCCTTTGCTTCTCTTTCATTGTAATGCCAGGAATGCTCTTCCTGTTTGGTACTATCGTAAAGCAAATACGGTACCGGGTCGGACGTGTGGGTCCGGACGCGGATCGGGGTGGGATGGTCCGGCATCACCAGCATCCGGTATTCAACACCGGATGCATCCAGACCTCCTTTCACCAGGCGGATCACTCTTTGATCCAGATACTCGATCGACTTGATCTTTCTCTCTATACTGCCCTGGTGGCCCATCTCATCGGGAGCCTCCACATGGACATACGCAAAATCATAGCCGCCCCTGGTCAGGGCATCCACCGCTGCCTGGGCTTTTCCTTCGTAATTGGTTTCCAGGGTGCCGTCGGCCCCCTCCACCACTATATTGGTCATGCCGCTTCCCACGGCAATTCCTTTCAGCAAATCCACCGCCGAGATCATAGCGCCCTTCTTGCCGGTTTTCTCCTCAAAGGAGGGGAGCAGCGGCTTGGTGCCGGCGCCCCAGAACCAGCAGCAGTTGGCGGGATTCTTCCCCGCCGCCTTCCGGGCCAGGTTCAGCGGATGGTTTTTCAAAATCTCATAGCTGCGGACCATCATACGCCGGAGCCTCTCCTCCTCCGGCAGATACGGGCCGATCTTCTGCCCCAGATGGTCATGGGGCTGGGCCAGATCCAGCACCTGCCCGCGATCCCAGATCAGAAGATGCCGGTAGCTGGTGCCCACATAAAACTGATAGGTCTCATTCTGCAGCTCCCGCTTCACAGCCTCCAGCAGTACCGCCGCATCCGCCGTGGAGATCTCCCCGGAGCTGTGGTCCAGGATGGTCTGCTCCCCAAAGGGCACCTCCTCCTCCGTGAGGGTCACCAGGTTGGTGCGCAGGGCAATGTCCGTATCCTTCATGGGCACGCCAATGCTCAGGGCCTCCAACGGTGAACGACCGGTGTAGTGATCCCGGGGATTGTAGCCCAGCACCGCCAGGTTGGCCGTGTCGCTGCCCGGCTTCATTCCCTCCGGGATGGTGCGGGACAGGCCAATCTCGGATTTTTTTGCCAGGGCATCCAGCTCCGGCGTATGGGCATATTCCAGGGGGGTCTGGCCGCCCAGCTCCTTCAGCGGCTCGTCGGCCATGCCGTCCCCCAAAATCACAACATATTTCATAGCGTTCTTCTCTCCTCTACGCCTGCACCCGGATCCGGCCCCGGACGCCCGAAAGGGACGCCGCTGCATCCGCAAACTCCTTCTCACTGATCACCGGGGTCAGGTACCCCACTTCCCCGGCCACCCCGGCATCCACCAGGATGCCCTGGCCAAAGGCCTGGGCCAACTCCGCCTCCCGGGAGGCGTCTCCCTCCACCCGGATCAGGAACTGCTTCTCCCAGGATCCCACATCGGAGAGCTCCTGCTTCTCCCCGCTCCAGCCTGCATAAATATTCTGATGCAGGTGCCGGGCCGCATCCATCACGTCCGCTGTCACTGCGCTGGCGGTGGCATGGGAGCCGGCGCCCCGGCCGTAAAACATCACATCGTCCACCATGTTCCCGTGGACCATAATCCCATTGAACACGTCGCACACCGCAAACAGCGGATGGGCCGGCTGCACCAGCGCCGGCGCCACCATGGCGTAGACGTGGCCGTTCTCCTTCCGGCTGCTGGCCAAAAGTTTGATCGCCCAGCCCAGCTTGGCCGCATAGAGAAAGTCTTCCTTGGTAATACCAGTAATTCCCTCGGTGGGGATCTCCTCAAAATCCACCTGGCGCCCCAGGGCAATGGAGCTTAAAATGGCAATCTTCCGGCAGGCGTCAAAGCCTTCCACATCCGCCTCCGGCTTCCGCTCCGCAAAGCCGTTGTCCTGGGCTTCCAGCAGGGCATCCTCGAAGGAGCTCCCCTCCTGGGCCATCTTGGTGAGGATATAGTTGGTGGTGCCGTTTAAGATGCCGGTAACCTCCTCAATGTCATCGGCGCAGAGGCTCCGGAGCATGGGACGGATAATGGGAATGCCGCCGCCTACGCTGGCGCCAAAGAAGAAGTTGATATTCTTCTCCTTAGCCAGGGTCAGCAGCTCCACGCCGTGCTTGGCCACCAGCTCCTTGTTGGAGGTGGCCACGCTCTTTCCCCGCTCCAGGGCGCTGCGGACAAAGGTGAACGCCGGCTCCAGGCCGCCCATGGTCTCCACCACAATGTCCACCTCCGGGTCCTCCAGGATGATGTTCACATCGTGGATCAGTACCTCCTCCACCGGCTCCCCGGGGAAATCCCGGAGATCCAGCACGTACTTGACCCGGAGCTCTTCCCCCAGGTTCTTCCGGATAATTTCCCGGTTGGTATTTACCACGTCAAAGACGCCGGAACCAATGGTTCCGTAGCCCATAATCGCTATCTGCCGCATAGTACGGATTTTCCTTTCTGCTCTCACACCGGCAGTTTCCCCGGCGCACGTTTTCTCTTGATGCAACGCTCTATCCGCATTCTACCGCGACAGATTGCACCATTTCAAGTACCCATTGATAAAAAGATCAATATTTCCGTCTAAAACGCTGTTGACGTTGCCGGTCTCCACCTCGGTCCGCAGATCCTTCACCATGGTGTAGGGCTGCAGGACGTAGGAACGGATCTGGTGGCCCCAGCTGATGTCCGAGACCTCGCCCCGGATACCGGAGGCCTTCTCCGCCTGCTCCTGCTGCTTCAGCATGTACAGCTTGGCCTTCAGCATCTGCATGGCCTTGTCCTTGTTCTGGAACTGGGACCGCTCGTTCTGGCACTGGACCACAATCCCGGTGGGATAGTGGGTAATGCGGATGGCTGAGGAGGTCTTGTTGATGTGCTGGCCGCCGGCGCCGCTGGAGCGGTAGGTATCAATCCGGATATCCTCATCCCGGATTTCCACATCCAGATCCTCCTGGATCTCCGGCATCACATCGCAGGACACAAAGGAGGTCTGCCGCTTTCCGGCGGCGTTGAAGGGGGAAATCCGCACCAGCCGGTGCACCCCCCGCTCCGACTTCAGCAAACCGTAAGCGTTCATGCCGTTGACCTGGATAGTCACCGACTTAATCCCCGCCTCCTCGCCGTCCAGATAATCCAGCACCTCCACATCAAAGCCCTTTTTCTCCGCCCAGCGGGTGTACATCCGGTACAGCATCCCGGCCCAGTCGCAGGCCTCGGTGCCGCCGGCCCCGGCGTGAAGGGTCAAAATGGCATTGTTTCTGTCATACTCGCCGGAGAGCAGCGTGCTGATCCGCATGTCCTCCAGCTTCTGGCTGAAAGCATCCAGCTCTTCCTTGATCTCCGGCAGCAGGCTCTCGTCATTCTCCTCGCCGGCCATCTCAATGAGGGTTTGAATATCCTCATACTTGCTGGAAAGCTCGTTGCAGGATCCCACCACCGACTTGAGGCCTTTCAGTTCCTGCATGGTCTTGCTGGCCTTGTCCGCATCCTCCCAGAAGGTGGGTTCCTCCATGGTCCTCTCTAATTCTGCAATCCGGTTTTCTTTGCCAGCCAGGTCAAAGTGAATCCCTCACTTCGATTAACGGCTGTGCGCAGGCTGCCAGGTCCTGTTTGTACTGGTCTAACTCAACCATTAATGTCACCTACTTTCTTTCTGCCGCAGCATTGTTTATATTTTTTGCCCGAACCGCAGGGGCACGGGTCGTTGGGGTAGATTTTCTTCTCATCCCGCCGCTTGGGGGCTTTGGCCAGGCTCTGGTCCCGGTTGGTGCCGGTGGCCTTGGCTACCTGCTCCCGCTCCACCTTCTGCTCCAGGCGGATGTGGAGCATCAGCCGGACCGTATCCTCCTCAATGGAGGCTGTCATCTGGTCAAACATATCGTAGCCGGCCATCTTGTACTCCACCAGCGGATCCCGCTGGCCGTAGGACTGGAGGCCGATACCCTGGCGCAGCTGCTCCATATCGTCAATATGGTCCATCCAGCGCCGGTCAATGACCTTCAGCAGTACCACCCGCTCAATCTCCCGGATCTGCTCCGGATCCGTGAACTCCGCCTCCTTGGCCTCGTAGAGCTTCACAGTCTGCTGCTTCAGGTACTGGGCCAGATCCGCCTTCTTAAAGCTCTTCTTCTGTTCATCCGTCAGCACCACCGTCCGCATGGGGAAGATGGGAAGCAGCAGCTGGTTCAGCTCGTTCATATCCCACTGGTCTGGGGACTGCTCATCGGAGATACACCGGTCCACAATATGCTCCGTCACATCGTTGACCATCTTCAGGATCACGTCCCGCATACTGTCCCCGTTGAGGACGCTGCGGCGCTCCCCGTAGATGATCTCCCGCTGCTCGTTCATCACCTGGTCGTACTCCAGCAGCTGTTTCCGGATGCCGAAGTTGTTGCCCTCAATCTTCTTCTGGGCCTTCTCTATGGCGCCGGACAGCATCTTGTGCTGAATCTGTTCGTTGTCCGGCACCTTCAGGGCGTTGAACATGTTCAGCATCCGCTCGCCGCCGAATAGGCGCATCAGGTCGTCCTCCAGGGAGATGAAGAACTGGGACTCGCCCGGATCCCCCTGACGGCCGGAACGGCCCCGCAGCTGGTTGTCAATCCGGCGGGATTCATGGCGCTCGGTGCCGATGATCTTCAGGCCGCCGGCAGCCACGCTCTCCGGATCCAGCTTAATGTCCGTACCACGGCCGGCCATGTTGGTGGCAATGGTCACCGCCCCGTGGTGTCCGGCGTCCGCCACAATCTGT
>CAJFTW010000028.1 GCA_904420025.1 Candidatus Pseudolachnospira avium | reverse complement strand
TCTCGGACCGGGAGCTGGTGGATTCCCTGCTGGCACCGGAAACCTTTTCGGACTGGCTGACGGTGCTGCGGCAGGCGAAATTTGTCCGGCGGCCCTACCGGAAAAAGATGGAGGAAGCTCCGGCGGTGAAAAAACGGTTGGGTACCCTGCGGGATTTTGTCAAGGGACAGGTGGAGGAAATGCAGAAGCGCTACTGCCTGGGAACGCCGGAGGAGATGTTCCGGAATATCCGCCGGCTGGCGGGGCCCATGGGCGTTCTGGTGGATCTGACGGCAGCCTTTTCCCAGGCTTACCAGGGGGCAAAGCGGGAGAAGAACCTGGCGGAGTTTTCCGATGTGGCCCACTGGGCCCTGCAGCTGCTGGACGGCCCCACCCCCCTGGCCCTTTCCCTGGGACAGGAGTTTGACGAGATTGCGGTGGACGAATACCAGGACAGCAATTTGATCCAGGAGCGGATCCTCACCGCCATCTCCGGCGTACACCGGGGGCAGCCCAACCTGTTTTTGGTGGGGGATGTGAAGCAGAGCATCTACAAATTTCGCCAGGCACGGCCGGAGCTGTTTCTGGAGAAATATCACACCTACTCCTACCAGGCGGATGCCCCGGAGCGAAAGATTGACCTGAATAAAAATTTCCGCACCCGGCCGGCCATCCTGGAGTGGATCAACCAGGTCTTCTATCAGCTGATGGGGGAGGAGCTGGGCGGGGTTGCCTACACCCCGGAGGCTGCCCTTTACCCCGGCGCTGCCTATCCGCCGGACACGGAGCCGGTGGAGCTCCTCTATGCCCAGTGCCGGGAGGTAGATGAGCGGGAGGGGGAGGCACAGGCCATTGCCCGCCGGATCCAGGAGCTGATGGCTCCCGGCGGCATGCAGGTGTGGGATGCGGCCCGGGGGCAGTACCGGCCTCTACGGTACCGAGATATTGTCATTCTCCTGCGCACGGTGGATGGCTGGGCAGAGAACTTTGCGGCACAGCTGAACCGGGACGGTATTCCCGCGGTGACCCAGGAAAAGCGGGGGTATTTCAGCGCCAATGAGGTGCAGGTGTTATTGAGCCTGCTGAAGGTGCTGGATAATCCCCGGCAGGACATTCCCCTGGCGGCGGTACTCTTGTCCCCTCTGGGGGGCTTTTCGGAGGAGGAGCTGGCGCTGCTTCCGTCTCCGGAGGCTGGCGTGCAGCATCTGGGGGAGGATGACAGCCTGTACAGCCGCTGCCGGCGGTGGGATTCAGACAAAATGCGAGGCTTCCTGGAACGGCTGGAGCAGTACCGGGAGCTGGCCGTGTGCCTCACCATCCATGAGCTGCTGGACCGGATTCTGGAGGATTCCTCCTACGGCCTGTACCTGTCTGCCCTGCCCGGCGGGGAGGCCCGGCGCGCCAACGTGGAGATGCTCCGGGAGAAGGCCATGGAGTTTGAGAGCACCAGCCTTCACGGCCTGTTCCAGTTCAACCGCTATATGGAAAAAATGCAGAAATACCAGGTGGACTACGGGCCTGCCTCCAGCTTTTCCGAGCAGGACGACCTGGTGCGCATCACCACCATCCACAAGAGCAAGGGGCTGGAATACCCGGTGGTCTTTGTGGCGGGCCTGTCCAAATCCTTCAATCTGCAGGATGCGCGGAAACGGGTGATCTTCCATGAGGACGGCGGCATTGCCTCCGATGTGATTGACCTGGAGCGGATGGCCAAGATCCCCTGCCTGTGGAAGCAGGTGCTGGCAGAGCGGATGGTGCAGGAGGTACAGGGGGAGGAGCTGCGGATTCTGTACGTAGCCCTGACCCGCGCCCGGGAGAAGCTGATCTTGACGGCAGCGGGAAAAAGCCTGGAGGAGGCGCAGGAAAAAGCGGCCATGGCGAAGAGCTTTTCCGCACGCCTGCTGCCGGGCTGGTATGTGGAGAAGGGAAAATCCTATCTGGACTGGATTCTCATGGCGCTGGCCCGGGAGCTCCCGGAAACGGAGATCCGGGTGCTGGAGGATGCGGACCTGGTGGCCCGGGAGGTGGAAAAGCTGGGCAGGGGCCAGTGGCTGCGGACGGCACTGCCGGCGGGACTGGTGCCCGGCGGGGATCCGGAACTGGAGGCCCGGTGGGAGAGACGGCTGACCTGGAACTATCCGCAGCAGGCGTTAACAGCGGTCCGCTCCGCCTACTCGGTTTCCCAGCTGAAGGAGGCGGCGGGAACGGAAGGGCGCGGATTTGTGGAGGAGGGCCCCCCCGGGCAGTCCCCGGTTTCCGGCCCAGAAAAAGCGGCTGGGGGCCCCCGGCCGTCCCGCACGGCAGAGGAAGGTTCCCGGAGGGGGACCCTCTACCACCGGGTGCTGGAGCACCTTTCCCCGGAGGAAGGGGAAAACCGGGAAGCCATCTGCCAGGTAATCCGGGATTTTGCGGATGCCGGTGAGGCGGCAGCGGACTCGGTCTTCGGGACAAATCCGGCAGCGGAAGCAGCCTCTGTCAACCCGGAGGATATTGTCCGCTTCTACCAAAGCCCCTTGGGCCGGCGGGTGCAGGAGGCTTTCCGCCAAGGGCGGCGGCAGACGGAGCATCCCTTTGTCATGGGGGTGCCCGCCTCCCGGATTCTGGGGCCGGAGGCGGGAGAGGAGCTGGTGTTGGTCCAGGGAATCATCGACCTGTTTCTGGAGGAGGAGGACGGCCTGGTGCTGGTGGACTATAAGACAGATGCGGTGGGAGCGAAAACGCTGCTTTCCCGGTACCGGATCCAGCTGGCCTACTACCGGGAGGCCCTGGAGCGGGCCTTGGGAAAGCCGGTAAAGGAAACCTGGATCTACTCCTTCCACCTGGGACGGGCGGTGGAGGGGTAGGGCGTTCATTTGCCTTGCATCTTCTTTCTCTTTCTGGTATAATGTCCGCAGAGTATAAGAATCAGGGATTCGCGTTAAAATGAAAGAGAGGAATTCCACTAGGAGGGATTTTTATGGGAAAAGAAGCGGAAGTCAGAAGCACCCATGTCATCCATGAGAAGGACAAAATCGGTCAGGTTATCATTGCCGATGAGGTGTTTTCCATTATCGCTGGCCTGGCGGCTATGGAGGTGGAGGGTGTCCATTCCATGGCGGACAATATTACCCGGGAGCTGATTGCCAAGCTGGGCATGAAGAGCCTGTCCAAGGGTGTGAAGGTAGAGGTTATGGATGACAAGGTATCCGTCTACATGTCCCTGAATATCAAATTTGGGTATACCATTCCGGATATTGCGGCGGTGGTGCAGGAGAAGGTAAAGGCCGCCATTGAGAATATGACTGGTTTTTCTGTGCTGGATGTGAATATCAAGATCGCCGGCGTAATCGTCGAGCGGGACCGGCCGTAGCGGAAGGTGAGATATGACACGGAAGCAGATCAGAGAACACACCTTTAAAGCACTGTTTCAGAAGGAATTCTGTGACCTGGAGGAATACCGGGAGCGGTGCGCACTGTACGTAGAAGAGATGGAGGAGCTGGAGCCGGCGTGCCGGGAGGAGATACGTCAGCGGGCGCTGGCGGTGGGAGAACGGCTGGAAGAGCTGGATGTCCGCCTCAATGAGGTAGCGGAGGGATGGAAAACCGGGCGTATGGGAAAGGTGGAACTGACCATCCTGCGCCTGGCCGCCTACGAGATCCTCCATGATGAACAAGTACCGGCCAAGGTTGCCATCAATGAGGCGGTGGAGCTGGCTAAGGTATACGGAGGGGAAAATTCCCCGGGATTTGTCAACGCAATTTTAGGAAAAATGGTGAAAGGTCTTGATGCGGCCCATGAAGAGAACCGGAAACATATATAAAGTAGGCCAAGTCAACGCCTATATCAAAAATCTGTTTGCCATGGACTACGCCCTTCGCTCCATTGTGGTGAAGGGCGAAGTTTCTAATTGTAAATACCATTCATCCGGCCATATCTATTTTACCTTAAAGGATGAGACGGGCACTCTCTCGGCGGTGATGTTTGCCGGGCAGAGGGCCGGTCTCCGCTTTCGGTTGGAGGAGGGCCAGAAAGTGCTGGTGGCCGGCAGCATTATGGTCTATGAGAGGGACGGAAAGTACCAGCTGTACGCCAAGGAGATTGAGCTGGACGGTGTGGGGGATTTGTATCAGGAGTTTGAGGAGCGGAAACGTCGGCTTTCGGAGATGGGAATGTTTTCCCCGGAGTACAAACGGCCCATTCCCCGCTTCGCCCGGAAAATCGGCATTGTCACCTCCCCCACCGGAGCGGCCATCCGGGATATATGCAACATTGCCGGACGCCGGAATCCCTTTGTGCAGCTGATCCTATATCCGGCGCTGGTACAGGGGGAGAAGGCGGCGGCCAGTATTGTCCGGGGCATTACTACCTTGGATACCATGGGGCTGGACTGCCTGATTGTGGGGCGGGGCGGCGGTTCCCTGGAGGATCTGTGGGCCTTCAATGAGGAGATTGTGGCCTGGGCCATTTTTGAGTGTGAAACGCCGGTGATCTCCGCCGTAGGCCATGAGACGGACACCACCATAGCGGATTTTGTGGCGGACCTGCGGGCCCCCACCCCTTCGGCGGCGGCGGAGCTGGCAGTCTTTGACGTCTATGAGTTTACGGAACAGCTGGAGCAGAAGCGTCTGGCACTGCGCCGGATAGCCCAAGGGAAACTGCGGGAGCAGCAGTTCCGCCTGCAGGCAGAGCGGAGAAGGCTGGAGCGGCTGCAGCCCCAGTACCGGCTAAACCAGCTGCGCCAGCGTCTGGCGGAGACGGAGCGGCAGATGGGCGAACAGATGCAGCGGCAGCTGCAGGACACCCGGAACCGTCTGGCAGTGGCGGCGGCCCGGCTCTCCGGGGTATCCCCTCTGACCAAGCTGGAACAGGGATATGCTTATGTGACCGGAGAAAAGGGGGAAAATATCAAGTCCGTTGGCCAGGCACCGGTGGGAAGCCGGCTGACCATCCGACTTTCGGATGGGGAAGTGATCAGCCAAGTAAAGGAGCGGAGAAACAATGGAAGATAAAAAAGCGTTGTCCCTGGAGGAGGCCTTCGAGCAGCTGGATGCGGTGCTGGGGGAGATGGAGTCCGGGGAGCATTCCCTGGAGGAGACCTTCACCCTCTATGAGCAGGGTTTGAAGCTGGCGCGCCGCTGCCAGGAGGCGGTGGACACCATTGAGAAAAAACTGATCATCCTGGAGACAAAGGAGGGGGACGGAGATGCCCATTGAGGAGATACTGGCCCGCTACCTGCCGGAGGAGGCCGGCATGCAGAAAACGGTGCTGGAAGCCATGAACTACAGCGTAACTGCCGGTGGCAAACGGATACGCCCCCGGATGATGGAGGCAGCCTACCGCCTGTTTGGCGGCCGGGGGCCGGAAATTGAGCCCTTTATGGCGGCCCTGGAGATGATCCACAGCTACTCCCTGGTCCACGATGACCTGCCGGCCATGGACAATGATACCCTGCGCCGGGGGAAGCCCACCACCTGGTCTGCCTACGGGGAGGCCATGGGCATTCTGGCCGGGGACGCGCTGCTGACCTACGCATTTGAGACCTGCGCAAAGGCCTTTGCCCAGACGGAGCACCCGGAGCGGGTGGGCCGCAGCATGGGTATTCTGGCGGAGAAGGCCGGCATTTCCGGCATGGTGGGCGGCCAGGCGGTGGATGTGGAGCTGACCGGCCAGCCGGTCTCCCGGGAACAGCTGGACTTTATCTACCGGCTGAAGACCGGGGCGCTGCTGGAGGCGGCCCTGATGATCGGCGCAGTGCTGGCCGGGGCAACGGAGGGGCAGGTGCGGCAGATGGAGCAGATTGCGGCGGACATCGGCATGGCCTTCCAGATCCAGGATGATATTCTGGATGTGACCAGCACCCAGGAGGAGCTGGGAAAGCCCATCGGCAGCGATGAACGGAACCAGAAAACCACCTACGTGACCCTGGAGGGGCTGGACGCTGCCAGGGCGGAGGTGCGGCGGCTTTCGGAGCGGGCCATTGCCAGCCTGGAAACCCTGCCGGGGGACAGCACGTTCTTCCGGGAATTTATACGGAAACTGGAGACAAGGTCCCATTGACCGGGGGGACAGAGCAAGAGGGGAAGGGGTGCGGCATGATTCTGGATCAGATTCAAAAACCCAATGATATTCAGTCCATTGATCCCAAGCTGTACGGACAGCTGGCGGAGGAGATCCGGCAATTCCTGCTGGAGAAGATCAGCGCCACCGGCGGCCACCTGGCTTCCAACCTGGGGGTGGTGGAGCTGACCATGGCCCTGCACCTGGCCTTCCACCTGCCGGAGGACAAGCTGATCTGGGATGTGGGCCACCAGTCCTACACCCACAAGCTGCTCACCGGGCGGAAGGATGGATTTGACGAGATCCGCCACTACGGCGGCATCAGCGGCTTCCCCAACCGGAAGGAGAGCTCCTGTGACGCCTTTAACACCGGCCACAGCTCCACCTCCATCTCCGCCGGGCTGGGGATTGCCCAGGCCCGGGATCTCCGGGGGGAGGATTTTGCGGTGGTGTCCATCATCGGGGACGGGGCCCTCACCGGCGGCATGGCCTACGAGGCCCTGAACAACGCCTCCCAGCTGAAGAGCAATTTTATCATTGTCCTCAACGATAACAACATGTCTATCTCCGAGAATATCGGCGGCATCTCCCGGATGCTGAACAACCTGCGGACCATGCCCCAGTACAACGATCTGAAGGCCAACGTCCGCCAGAACCTGTCCCGGGTGCCGGAGATCGGCAACCACATGGTGCGCCGGATCAGCATGGCCAAGCAGAGCCTGAAGCAGCTGTTTATTCCGGGCATGTTCTTTGAAAATATGGACATCACCTACCTGGGTCCGGTGGACGGCCACAATATTTCTTCCATGGTCAGCGTGTTCCGGGAGGCCCGGCGGCTGAACCGGGCGGTAGTGGTCCATGTGATGACCAAGAAAGGCCGGGGCTATGAGCCGGCGGAGCGGCACCCGGAGTCCTACCACGGGGTGAACCCCTTTGTGGTGGAGACCGGAAAACCCCGGAAGGAGAAGCAGCAGGCTGACTATTCGGATGTGTTTTCCAAGGTGTTCTGCCAGATGGCGGAGAAGGATCCCCGGGTAGTGGGCATTACCGCCGCCATGCCGGAAGGGGTGGGACTGAAAAAATTCCGGCGGCTGTATCCGGAGCGTTTTTTTGATGTGGGTATTGCGGAAGAGCATGCGGTGACTTTCGCTGCCGGCCTGGCTGCCGGAGGCATGAAGCCCTATTTCTGTGTGTACTCTTCCTTCCTGCAGCGGGGCTACGACCAGATCCTCCACGATGTATGCATCCAGAACCTGAATGTGACCTTTGTGGTGGACCGGGCCGGGCTGGTGGGGAGTGATGGGGAGACACACCAGGGGCTCTTTGACCTGTCCTTCCTCCAGACCATCCCCAATATAAGTATCTTTGCGCCCAAAAACTGCTATGAGCTGGCGGATGCCCTGCGGTTCAGCCTGAAATTCGACAGGCCGCTGGCTATCCGCTATCCCCGGGGCACTGCTTACCGGGGGCTGCGGGAGTTCCGGCCGCCCATTGTCTACGGCAAGAGTGAAATACTCTATGAGGAAGAAGAAATTGCCCTTCTGGCAGTGGGAACTATGGTGGAGACTGCCTGCCAGGTGCGTGAGCAGCTGAAGGCTATGGGCCATTCGGCCAGCGTCATCAATGCCCGTTTTGTGAAGCCCCTGGACCAGGAAATGGTGGAGCAGCTGGCGGAAAAACACACCCTGCTGGTGACCATGGAGGAAAATGTGCGCAGCGGTGGGTTCGGAGAGCACGTAGCGGCTTTTTGCCAGTGGAAGAAGCTTCCACTGCGGGTGGTTACCGTGGCCATCCCGGATATCTATGTGGAGCATGGGAACGTTGAAATTTTGAAACATCAGGTGGGCATTGACGCGGAGGGCGCTCTGGCTGCCATCTTGAAGGAGCTGTAGATGAAAGAACGACTGGATATTCTGGTGGCCCGGCGGCAGCTGGCAGAGTCCCGGGAGAAGGCCAAGGCCCTGATTATGGCCGGGGAGATTTTTGTGGACGGCCAGCGGGAGGACAAGCCCGGGGCCACCTTTGAGGATACGGTGGAGATTGTCCACCACGGACATGCCCTGCCTTACGTAAGCCGGGGCGGCCTGAAGCTGGAGAAGGCTATGAAAAATTTTGGCGTGGAGCTGGCAGGCAAGGTCTGTATGGATGTGGGAGCCTCCACCGGCGGTTTTACCGATTGTATGCTCCAGAACGGTGCGGTGCGTGTGTATGCGGTGGATGTGGGCTACGGCCAGCTGGCCTGGAAGCTGCGCCAGGATCCCCGGGTGGTCTGTATGGAAAAGACCAACATCCGCTACCTGACGCCGGACCAGGTGCCGGAGCCGGCGGATTTTGCCTCCATTGATGTGTCCTTTATCTCCCTGACCAAGGTGCTGGAGCCGGTGCGGCAGCTGCTGACGGCGTCCGGTGAAGTGGTCTGCCTGATCAAACCCCAGTTTGAGGCTGGGCGGGAGAAGGTGGGCAAAAAGGGCGTGGTGCGGGATCCGGACACCCACCTGGAGGTTATAGAGCGGGTGGCAGCTTATGCGGAGAGCATTGGCTTTGTTTTGCGGAATCTGGATTATTCCCCCATTCGGGGCCCGGAGGGAAATATTGAGTATTTGCTGTATTTAAACAAGGACAACGGGCAGGAACGCCTGTGGCCGGACCCGAAAGGAGTGGTGGAATATGCACACCATGAACTGCAAAAATAAGAAAAAATTCAACAATTTTTATATCATCACCAATGAGACCAAGGATGTAAATTTTGAGACTACTAACCTGATCCAGAACTATCTGCTGAAGCGGGGGAAATCCTGCTGGGTACAGCCGGAGCGGCGAGGGGAGGAAATCTCCCTGCGCCGCCAGACCCTGGAGAGCGAAATCCCGCCGGAGGTGGAGTGCGTCATTGTCCTGGGGGGGGATGGCACCCTGCTGCGGGCGGCCCGGAACCTGGTGAACCTGAACCTGCCCTTCCTGGGCATTAACCTGGGGCACCTGGGGTATCTCACCGAGGGGGACCGCAACGGCCTCAGCGGCATTCTGGAGCGGGTCATTGCGGAGGAGTACTTTGTGGAGGAGCGGATGATGCTCCGGGGGCGGGTGAAAAAGTGCGATGGCACTGTGGTCAGCGATGACGTGGCTCTCAACGACATCACCATCAACCGGAACCGCTCCCTGCGGGTGATTCAGTTTAAGCTGTACGTCAACGGGGCATTCCTGTATCTGTACACGGCGGACGGCATCATCATTTCCACCCCTACCGGCTCCACCGCCTACAACCTTTCCTGCGGCGGCCCGGTGGTGGAGCCCACCGCCAAGCTGTTTGTGGTGACGCCCATTGCGCCCCACTCCCTGAACAACCGGAGCCTGATCCTCTCCTCCACCGACACCATTGAGCTGGAGCTTCTGGGATCGGAGAAGGACCTGGATTCCCAGGTGGAGTATGTCACCTACTACGACGGGGACACCCTGGTGCAGATGGAGCCGGGGGACCGGCTGGAGATTGTGCAGGCGGGGCAGGTGACTAATATTCTGAAGCTGAGTACCATGAGCTTCTTGGAGACTTTGCGAATCAAGATGTCCTAAAAAAGGCGGGCCGGCTTCAGACCGGAAAACGCCACGGAGGAAGCGCTATGCTGTTGAATCTGCACGTAAAAAATTTTGCGCTCATTGATGAGGCAGAGCTGGATTTGGGGCCGGGGCTCAACGTGCTCACCGGAGAGACTGGCGCCGGAAAATCCATCCTCATTGACGCGGTCAACGCGGCTTTGGGCGGACGTGTCCGGGGGGATGTGATCCGCACTGGGGCGGATTTTGCATACATAGAGCTGGTCTTCTCTGTGGAGGGGGATAAAAAGAAGGCTTTGGAAGCCCTGGAGGTGAGCACCGAGTACGACTGTATCCTGATCTCACGCAAGATTATGGAAAACCGCAGTGTCCACAAGATCAACGATGAGGCGGTGACCTCCGCCAAGGTGCGCCAGGTAACGGAGCTGCTGCTGGACATCCACGGCCAGCACGAGCATCAGTCCCTGCTGAAAAAGCAGAAGCACCTGGAGATACTGGACGAGTATGCGGCTTCCGGGGAAGCCCGGGACCAGGTGGCGGCGGCCTACGGCGCCTGGCAGGAATGCCGGAAGCGGCTGGAAGCTTTCCAGGTGGATCCGGAGAGCCGGAAGCGGGAGATGGATTTCCTGGCCTACGAGATCCAGGAGATTGAGGCGGCGGCCCTCCGGAAGGGTGAAAAGGAGGAACTGACCGAGCGCTTCCGCCGGTTCCGCAACAGCCGCCGACTGGCGGAGGCGGTGCAGGCAGCCGGTCGGGAGCTGGGGCTGCAGGACATGGAGGGGGCCGGGGACCAGGTGTCCCGGGCCCTGCGGGAGCTGGCCCGGGGGGTGGAGCTGGACGGGAATCTGGAGGATACCTACGCCCAGCTGAGCCAGGTGGAGGAGCTGCTCAGCGGCGTCTGCCGGGAGCTGGAGGATTACGCGGAGAGCCTCTCCTTTGATCCGGAGGAAATGCGGCAGGTGGAGGAACGGTTGGATAGTATCCAGCGGCTGGAGGAGAAATACGGCGGTTCCCTGGACGCTATTTTTTCCAGTTTGCGCCAGAAAAAACAGAAATTGGAGGAATGGAACGACTTTGAGGTGCGCAAACTAGAGACAGCAGAAGAAGAACGGAAAAAAAGAGCGGAGCTGGAAGCGGCCTCCGACCGTCTGAGCCAGATCCGCCGGCAGGCGGCGGAACCGCTGGCGGCGGCCATCCGCCAGGCGCTGACGGACCTGAACTTCCTCCATGTGGAATTTACCGTTGCCCTGGAGCCATTGCCGGAATTCACCCGGAACGGGCGGGATGCGGCGGAATTCCGGATCTCCACCAATCCCGGGGAACCGGTGCGGCCGCTGGGCCAGGTGGCATCCGGCGGCGAGCTGTCCCGGATTATGCTGGCCATCAAGGCGCTGCTCTCGGATAAGGATCAGATTCCCACCCTGATTTTTGATGAGATTGACACAGGCATCAGCGGGCGCACAGCCCAGAAGGTTTCGGAAAAGCTGAACCTGATTGCCCGGAACCGGCAGGTGATCTGCATCACCCACCTGCCTCAGATTGCCGCCATGGCGGACCGGCATTTCTGTATTGAAAAGGGCGTGTCAGGCCGGCAGACCCAGACCATTGTACGAGTGCTGAATCCCCAGGAGGAGGTGCGGGAGCTGGCCCGGATGCTGGGCGGCGCAGAGATTACGGAGACAGTAATCCAGAGTGCCCGGGAGATGAAGGAATTGGCAGGCAGAACAAAAAACAACTAGTTTGAACTCACGGAAATATCCCATACTATATAGTGGATGCCAGACAAAGGAGAAAGGAGCCTTTGCGGCATCCACTATTTTCGCATTAGGAGGTGTGATATGAACGCGAGAAAACGTTACAGACGTGTCCTGCTGTGGATCTTCGGCGCGGCACTGGTGTTTTGCGCTTTCTTTTCCTATTTTTATATACAGAACACCATCCCGGACCGGGTGAATGTGGTGGTGCAGGAGGAGGAAAACTTTAACTTTTCCCTTCCCATGGCCGCTACCCTGACCAGCGAGAGCCAGGAGGTTTCCCTGCTCGGCGCCAGCAACATCCCCTCGGACGCCATTGACCTGGTCCTAGACGAGGATTTTCAGATTGTGGGGTCCTCCACCGGCAGCTATTCTGTATCCTGCAAACTCTTTGGCCTGATCCCCATGAAGGAGATTGAGGTGGCAGTGGTGAATCCCCGGTATGTGTATCCCATCGGGGAACCCATTGGTATCTATCTGGAAACCCAGGGCATTATGATCGTGGGCACCGGGGCGGTGGCAGACCTGAGCGGCGTAGAGCGGGATCCGGCCCGGGACCAGGTGCAGTCCGGGGACTATATTACGGCGGTCAACGGCGAGCCCATTTCGGACAAGGAGGAGCTGGTGGAGCTGGTATCGGAAAACGGCGCGGCGCCGGTGTCCCTGACCATCCGCCGTGATCAGGAAGAACGGCAGGTATCCATTACGCCGGTGCAGTCCGGGGAAAATGAGTTTAAGCTGGGGATCTGGGTGCGGGACGACACCCAGGGGATCGGCACCCTCAGCTATATCACGCCGGAGGGTGGGTACGGCGCCTTGGGGCACGGCATCAGTGACACAGACACCGGTATGCTCATTGAGAGTACCGAAGGGCTGCTCTATGAAGCCAGCATCCGTTCCATTATCAAAGGCAATGGCAGCCAGCCGGGCTCCGTCTGCGGCAGCATTGACTACAGCAGCCAGAATTGTCTGGGGGAGATCTACCGCAACTGCAGCGCCGGCATCTACGGCACCTGCGACCTGGAGCAGAGCCTGCCGGAGGGTGTGGAGGCAGTGCCCGTGGGATACATGCAGGATGTGGAACTGGGCGAGGCCTGGATCCGCAGTTCCATCTCCGGAGAAATCCGGGACTACCGGATTGAGATCCTGCAGGTGGACAAGAACAGCAGTGACAACAAAGGGCTTGTGATCCAAGTGACAGACCCGGAACTGCTGGAGCTCACCGGTGGCATTGTCCAGGGCATGAGCGGCAGCCCTATTCTTCAGAACGGGAAAATGATTGGGGCAGTGACCCACGTATTTCTCCAGGATCCGACCAGAGGTTATGGCATATTTTTGGAGAAAATGCTGGAAGCGTCCTCATCGGGGTGAAATGTGTCGTATTCTGCGATTGTCACTTCTTGCGCGTCGGACGGAAGGAATTTATAATAGAACCTGCCTGAAAAAGAAGAACCAGTCAGAAGGAGAGAAGTTTCATGGGGAAATTAGATATTGCCATCGCAGATGATAACGAGGCCGTTGTGGAAAATCTGACCAGGGGGCTGGAGAGGGAGCCAGATTTCCAGGTGGTGGGCCGCGCCGGGGACGGGGAAGAACTGCTGAAGATTATCCGGGAAAAATCCCCGGATGTAGTACTGCTGGATATTATTATGCCCAAGATGGACGGACTGGCAGTGATGGAGCGGGTCCGGGATGACAAGACGCTGAAGAAAGTACCCTCCTTTATTGTGATTACGGCGGTGGGGCATGAGAAAGTGACGGAGGATGCCTTCCGCCTGGGAGCCGGCTACTATGTGATGAAGCCTTTTGACGCGGACCTGGTGATCAGCCGCATCAAAAATATGACCGGAAAGCGTAGCCGGCCGGCGGAGAGCCGGACGGTGGCACCCTATGAGAGTAAAAGCGAATATATGGAGCGGAATTTGGAGACGGATGTGACTGCCATGATCCACGAGATTGGCGTCCCCGCCCATATCAAAGGCTATCAGTACCTCCGGGACGCCATTATCCTTTCGGTGCAGGATATGGAGATGCTCAATTCTATTACCAAAATCCTGTACCCCACCATTGCCAAAAAGCATCAGACCACCTCCAGTCGGGTGGAGCGGGCTATCCGCCATGCCATTGAGGTGGCCTGGAGCCGCGGCAATATGGATACCATCAATGAGCTGTTCGGTTACACCATCAATACAGGCAAGGGCAAGCCTACCAACTCAGAGTTTGTGGCGTTGATTGCGGATCGGATCCGGCTGGAATACCGGAAGCGCTGAGGCGCGCAGGTACCTGCGGAGCAATCCGGCGGGCAGCATTTCCGGAACCTTAGCGCGATTTTAATTTTCCTTCGGCGGCAAAGGGTGTACAATAGAGGCAGACAGGAAATTCCGGTGTCAGGAGGAAAAATGGATGGCTGCGGAAGGCGAACGCATTTTGGTGGTGGAGGATGAGCGGGGAATCCGGGATTTTATTCTCCATTCCCTGGAGAGCAGTGGATACCAGGTGGAGACAGCAGCAAATGGCCGGGAGGCGGAGGCAAAATTCCGTAGCTGCTGCCCAGATCTGATTTTGCTGGACCTGGGACTTCCGGACATAGACGGCATGCAGCTGATTGCTTTCATGCGGGAGAACAGCGGTGTGCCCATTGTAGTTGTCTCTGCTCGGGACCAGGAGGCGGAGAAGGTGCAGGCTCTGGATCTGGGTGCAGACGATTACATAACCAAGCCCTTTGGCATTTCTGAGCTGATGGCCCGGGTGCGGACGGCGCTACGCCATCGGGGAACGGTCCACGCCTCCGCCCCGGGGGAGGATGAGGTTTTTCACGTGAAGGATCTGGTCATTGATATGGGCCGGCATCAGATCTGGAAAAATGGGGAGGAGATCCATTTTACAGGGACGGAATTTAAAAGCCTTGCCCTTCTGGCCAAGCACGCAGGCAAGGTGCTGACCTATGATTTCATTATGCGGCAGATCTGGGGCCCCCATATCAAGAACGATAACCAGATCCTGCGGGTAAATATGGCCAATATCCGGCGGAAGCTAGGGGAAAATCCTGTGGAGCCACGGTACATTGTCACAGAGCTGGGCATTGGCTATCGGATGCTGGAGGATGGAGAGAGATAGCGGCGGCAAAAGCCGCCGCTATCTCTCTCTGGGGGTGCGCCTGGCGGCGCACCGCCCTTATTTCACAGTCAAAGCGAAAAGCTTACAGCTGGTCATACAGATCCTGATATTTTTCTGCGGAAGCATTCCAGGAGAAATCTTTGGCCATGGCCCGCTCCACCATCTGGTTCCACCGCCGTTTCTTGTCATAATATACATTCTCCGCGTACCGTATGGTAGCCATCATCTCATGAGCGTTGTAATTGGAGAAGGAAAAACCGGTGCCGTTGTTGGTAAACTCATTGTAGGGCTCCACTGTATCCTTCAGGCCGCCGGTCTCCCGGACAATGGGCAGTGTGCCGTAGCGCAGGGCAATCAGCTGGCTGAGGCCACAGGGCTCAAAGAGGGACGGCATCAGGAATGCATCGCAGCCGGCATAAATCCCCCGGGAGAGGGCTTCCGAGTAGCAGATATTGGCGGAGAGCTTGCCCGGGTAGCGGCCCGCAAAGCTGCGGAACATGTCCTCGTAGTGGCGCTCACCGGTCCCCAGCACTGCAAACTGTACCGCATCGTAGGAGAGCATTTCATCCAACACCCGCTCAATCAGGTCGAAGCCCTTCTGATCCGTCATCCGGGAGACAATGCCAATGAGCAAGGTTTTGGCATTGACCTCCAGCCCCAGCTCCCGCTGCAGCTCCATCTTGTCCCGAACCTTTTCCTTGCGGAAGGTTTCCGCGTTGAAATGGAAGGGGATGGCAGGATCCGTCTCCGGATCATACTCCTGATAGTCGATGCCGTTGAGGATGCCGCAGAAGCAGTTGGAGCGGGCCCACAGCAGTTTATCCAGCCTTTCCCCATAAAACGGTGTTTTTACCTCTTCTACGTACGTTTCGCTGACAGTGGTCACATAGTCTGCGTAGACAATGCCTCCCTTGAGGAAGTTGGCGTCCCCATAAGCCTCCAGCTTGTCCGGCGTAAACAGGTAGTCCGGCAGGCCGGTAATCCGCTTCACATCCGGAATGCCCCAGATGCCCTGGAAGCGTAGGTTGTGGATGGTGATAATGGTCTTGATGGACGTGTAGAACAGGTCGGCGGCAAACTCGTTCCGCAGGTACACCGGCACTAGGCCTGTGTGCCAGTCGTGACAGTGGATGATGTCCGGCTGGAACTCAATGGACGGCAGAATGGAGAGCACCGCCTTGGAGAAAAAGCCGAATTTTTCCAGGTCATACAGGGGATCCGAGTAGGGGGTGGACCCGGAAAAATACTCCTCGTTGTCAATGAAATAGAAAAGGACTCCCTGATATTCCAGCTTCAGGATGCCCACATAGCGGTTCCGTCCGTTGTAATACATATAAAAGTGGGTGATATATTCCATTTGGTTCCGGTAGGGCTCCGGGATACATAGATATTTGGGAAGCACCACCCGCACGTCAAAGCGGGCCTTGTCAAAATACTTGGGCAGGGAGCCGGCCACATCCGCCAGGCCACCGGTCTTGATGAAGGGTACACACTCGGAAGTCGCAAATAAGATTTTTTTCATAGCCATTCTCCTTTTATTGTATGCGGAAGGATCGGATTCATTCCGTTTTCCAGTTTCCCTATATAAAGTATAACCAACTTTCCATGCCCGCTGGCACGGGCACCACTATGTATGAAAGCCCTTGGCTTTTCTTTCATTCTACCATGTATATCCTTGATACGTAAAGAATATTTTGGTAAAATTCGTTGTGTACAGAAAATTCCGGGCTGGACCTGGAGCACCGCGCATACCGGTCTGCCAGAATAAGGGGGAAGATTTTTTTTGATTGAGGAAAAAACGTTAATGTCTGTGGGGTACCTAGAAAAGCAGGATCTAACCGGCAGCTACCGGGGCATGCGGTACCTGCTCCGCAAGCAAGGGGAGAAGGAAGCACCGCGGCTTGGCGTGGTCATCTGGCCCCAGCCTCTGTGCTATGAGAAATCCGAGGAAGGCACACGGCAGGAGGCTGAGTTCGATTTTTCCCAGGAGGGAATCAGCCAGGCGGCTGCCTGGCTGAACCAACAGTATGAAGGGCACCGGGAGGTGTGGGAGAAGGCCCGGTTGTAGCGCCCTGCATGCTCATGATTCCTAGCCCGCCAAATGCCTGTGCAGCTCCGTGAGCAAGCTCCCTCCGCCGCACAGTCGCTTGGCAGGCTTTCTGTCAAGAAAAAACCCTTGACAAAGTGGGGGAGATCGTGTATGATACGGAAGGTGACTTGCGGAAAACCAGGGCGTACCCGCCGGGAGGAGATCCATGGAAAAGTTTGTAGAGCAGGCGCTGCTGTACGATTTCTACGGTGAGCTCCTGACGGAACATCAGAAACGTGTCTACCAGGAAGTGGTGTTCAACGATCTGTCCCTCAGTGAGGCGGCGGAGCAGGAGCACATCAGCCGCCAGGGGGTCCACGATCTGATCCGGCGGTGTGACAAGGCTCTCCGGGGATATGAGGAGAAGCTGGGGCTGGTGCGGAAATTCCAGGAAACAAGACGGCTGGTGAAGGAGATCCGGCAGCTGGCGCAGGAGTTTGACGCCACTGGGGACGCGGCCTGTGTGAAGCGGATTGAACAGATTTCCGAGCAAATAGGAGAATTGTAATTCATGGCCTTTGAAAGCTTATCGGAAAAACTGCAGAATGTATTCAAAAAGCTCCGGGGCAAAGGACGGCTCACCGAGGCAGATGTGAAGGCAGCGCTGAAGGAAGTAAAAATGGCCCTGCTGGAGGCGGACGTCAACTTTAAGGTGGTCAAGCAGTTTGTCAAATCCGTGGAGGAGCGGGCTGTGGGCGCAGATGTCATGAATAGCCTGACCCCGGGACAGATGGTCATCAAGATTGTCAACGAGGAAATGGTGCGCCTGATGGGCTCGGAGACCACGGAGCTGGCTCTGAATCCCGGAAATGAGATCACCATTTTCATGATGGCGGGCCTGCAGGGCGCCGGCAAGACCACCACAGCGGCCAAGATTGCCGGAAAGCTGCTGTCCAAGGGGCGGAAGCCTTTGCTGGTGGCCTGTGACATCTACCGGCCGGCAGCCATTGAACAGCTGAAGGTCAACGGGGAGAAGCAGGGGGTGCCGGTTTTCTCCATGGGGGACGGCAACTCGCCGGTGAACATCGCCAAGGCGGCGGTGGAGCACGCAAAAAAGAACGGCCAGAATGTGGTGATTTTGGATACCGCCGGCCGGCTCCACATTGACGAGCAGATGATGGAGGAGCTCTCCCAGATCAAGGAAGCGGTGCCGGTGAAGCAGACCATCCTGGTGGTGGATGCCATGACCGGCCAGGATGCGGTGAACGTGGCCAGCACCTTCAATGAGAAGGTGGGAATCGACGGCATTATCGTGACCAAGCTGGACGGCGACACCCGCGGCGGCGCGGCCCTTTCCATCCGGGCCGTCACCGGAAAGCCCATCCTCTACGTGGGCATGGGAGAGAAGCTCTCGGATCTGGAGCAGTTTTATCCGGACCGCATGGCCTCCCGGATCCTGGGCATGGGGGACATCCTTTCCCTTATTGAGAAGGCGGAGGCCCAGGTGGACGCGGACAAGGCCAAGGAGATGGAGCGGAAGCTGCGGAAGGCCGAGTTTGACTTCAACGACTTTCTGGACCAGTTTGCCCAGATCCGCAAGATGGGCAACCTGGGGGATCTGATGAGCATGATCCCCGGTATGGGAAACAAGCTGAAGGGCGTGGATATGCCGGACGACAAGTCCATCAAGCGCATTGAGTCCATTATCCTGTCCATGACCAAGGAGGAGCGGAGCAAGCCAGAGCTGATCAACCCCTCCCGGAAGCGGCGGATTGCCAAGGGTGCCGGGGTGGATATTGCCGAGGTGAACCGGTTGATGAAGCAGTTTGAGCAGTCCCGGAAGATGATGAAGCAGATGTCTGGGCTCATGGGGAAAAAGGGTAAAAGAGGAAGGTTCTCCCTTCCCTTTTAATACAAGATCAATCAAGGAGGTGAAATACCAGTGGCAGTAAAGATTCGTTTGAGAAGAATGGGACAGAAGAAGGCTCCTTTCTATAGAGTGATTGTGGCGGACTCCCGCTCTCCCAGAGACGGCCGTTTCATTGAGGAGATCGGATACTATGACTCCACAAAGGATCCCAGCGTGATTAAGATCGACGAGGAGAAGGCGAAGAAGTGGCTGTCCCAGGGCGCCAAGCCTACGGAGACCGTAGCCAAACTCCTGAAGATTGCCGGCGTAGAGAAATAATCCGCCAGGAGGTAGTCAGACATGAAGGAATTGGTGGAGGTAATCGCCAAGGCTCTGGTGAACAATCCGGATGAGGTGGTGGTTACGGAGACAGAGAAGGAACGGGAGACCGTTCTGGAACTGAAAGTCGCCCCTTCCGATATGGGGAAGGTTATTGGCAAGCAGGGGCGGATCGCCAAGGCAATCCGTTCGGTGGTCAAGGTGGCGGCTTCCAAGGAAGACAAAAAGGTAACGCTGGACATCCAGTAACCAAAGGAATCAGGCGGGCAGGCAGTCCCTGGGAGGGCTTGTTTGCCCGCTTGTTTTGAGGAGGGCGACATGGAAGAATACCTGCGCGTTGGCGTGTTTGCCAGCACCCACGGCATCCGGGGGGAGATCAAGGCCTTTCCCACCACCGAGGATGCAAACCGTTTCCGGAAGCTGAAAAAGCTGGTGATGGAGACCCGGAAGGGGGAGCGGATTCCCCTGGAGATTGAAGGGGTCAAGTTTTTTAAGGGCATGGCCATCCTGAAGTTCAAGGGGATGGATGACATCAACCAGATTGAGCAGTACCGGGGCAGTGACCTGCTGGTGGCCCGGGAGGACGCCATTCCCCTGGAAGAAGGGGAGTTTTACGTGGCGGACCTGCTGGGCCTGCCGGTGCTGGACGAGGAGGGACGGGAGCTGGGCCGTCTGAAGGAGGTGCTCCAGACCGGGGCCAATGACGTCTATGTGGTGGACAACGGCCAGCGGGAGCTGCTGCTGCCGGCCATTGCGGAGTGCATTCTGGACATCCGCCCGGAGGAGGGCTTCCTGCGGGTGCATCTGATGGAAGGGCTGGAGGATTTATGAATTTTCACGTGCTGACGCTGTTCCCGGACCTGATTGAGATGGGCTGCCGCACCAGCATTCTGGGGCGGGCCATGGAAAACGGGTACATTTCCGTCACCGCCACCAATATCCGGGACTTTGCAGAGAACAAGCATGGCCGGGTGGATGACTACCCCTACGGCGGCGGCGCCGGCCTGGTCATGCAGCCGGGGCCCATTGAGCGGGCCTATCAGGCGGTGCGGGAAAAAATCCCGGGCAGCCACCGGGTCATCTATCTTACTCCCCAGGGAAAGGTGTTCTCCCAGTCCATGGCGGAGGAGCTGGCCCGGGAGCCGGATCTGGTGCTGCTCTGCGGCCACTACGAGGGGGTGGACGAGCGGATCCTGGAGCGGATTGTCACAGACAACGTATCCATTGGGGACTACGTGCTCACAGGCGGGGAGCTGCCGGCCATGGTGCTCATTGATGCGGTCTCCCGGATGGTGGAGGGGGTGCTACACAACCAGGATTCGGCGGAGATTGAATCCTTCCATGATAATCTGCTGGAGTATCCCCAGTACACCCGGCCGGAGGTCTACGAGGGCATGCGGGTGCCGGAGGTGCTGCTCTCCGGCCATCACGCCAACATTGAAAGGTGGAGGCGGGAGCAGTCTCTGGAGCGGACGCTCCGGTGGCGGCCGGACCTTTTGGAAAAGGCGGAGCTGACGGGGGAGGACCGGGAATATTTGGCCAAAAAGGGCTTGCAAGTTGAATAGGTTTATGATAAAATAAATCGCTGTGTAAAAATGTGGATGGTCCGCTGCCAAGGGCGATTGGTTATGAACATCCAAGAATTCAGGAGGAAACATGAACGAGATCATCAAGAAGATTGAGGCGGAGCAGCTGCGGGAAGGCGCCGGAAACTTCCGGGTAGGCGACACGGTTCGCGTACACGCCAAGATCAAAGAGGGAAACCGGGAGAGAATTCAGGTTTTTGAGGGCACGGTGCTGAAGCGCCAGCACGGCGGCGCACGGGAGACCTTCACGGTCCGCAAGACTTCCAACGGTGTGGGCGTGGAGAAGACCTGGCCGGTGCATTCCCCGGAGATTGAGAAGGTGGAAGTGGTCCGCAGAGGTAAAGTGAGACGGGCTAAGCTGAACTACCTGAGAGATCGGGTGGGCAAAGCGTCCAAGGTAAAAGAGCTGGTTAAGTAAGCAAAAGCGGGGAAGGGGACACATATGAAAATATGCTGTCCCTTTTTTACTATGAAAGCCCGGTCGCAAAGCATAAGCGGGGCAGACTGCTTGCAGGCTAGCCCGTTTATGCTTTAGCGACGCTAACCTGTATGAGCAAGAAGG
>CAJFTW010000027.1 GCA_904420025.1 Candidatus Pseudolachnospira avium | reverse complement strand
GATCTTTTCACGGCATAAAGGTATACCCGGAGGGTGTTTCCTCTATTTGCCGATCTTTTCACGGCATAAAGGTATACCCGGAGGGTGCCGAACCGGCTTACAGCCGTTTTTCCAACTCCTCCCGCTCCTTCTCATACCCGGGCTTTCCCAGGAGGGCAAACATGTTGCGCTTGTAGCTCTCCACACCGGGCTGGTTGAAGGGGTTCACGCCCAGCATATATCCACTGACGCCGCAGGCAAACTCAAAGAAATAGAACAGCTGTCCCAGGGACCGCTCGTCCTGGGCCGGGATATGTATCAGCAGGTTGGGCACCTGGCCGTCCGTGTGGGCCAGGATGGTCCCCTTCATGGCGCTCTTGTTAACAAAGTCCATGGTCTGTCCCGCCAGGTAGTTGAGGCCGTCCAAATCCACCGGCTCCTCCTCCAGCACCACCTGTGCCCGGGGCGTCTCCACCGCCAGCACCGTCTCAAACATCAGCCGGGTGCCGTCCTGCAGGAATTGCCCCATAGAGTGGAGGTCTGTGGTCAGATCCACGGAGGCAGGGAAGATCCCCTTATGATCCTTGCCCTCGCTCTCCCCGTACAGCTGCTTCCACCACTCGGAGACGTAGTGCAGGCTGGGCTCGTAGTTGGCCAGCACCTCCACCTGCTTGCCCTGCCGGTGCAGGAAGTTCCGTGCCGCGGCGTAGCGCAGGGCGTCATTCTCCTCATAAGCGGCGTTCAGCGCCTGCTCACGGGCCTGAGCAGCCCCCTCCATCAGAGCGGCAATGTCCGCGCCGCTGACGGCTATGGGCAGCAGGCCCACGGCAGTGAGCACAGAGAACCGGCCGCCCACATCGTCCGGTACCACAAAGGTGGCAAAGCCTTCCTCATCCGCCACCTTCTTCAGGGCGCCCTTGGCCCGGTCCGTGGTGGCGTAGATGCGCTTGGCCGCCCCCTCCCGGCCGTACTTTTCCACCAGCATCTTCCGGAATACCCGGAAGGCGATGGCCGGCTCGGTGGTGGTGCCGGATTTGGAGATTACGTTGACGGAGAAATCCTTCCCCTCCAGCACATCTGTCAGCTCCCGCAGGTAGGTGCCGCTGATGTTGTTGCCCACAAAATAGATTTCCGGCGCCTTCCGCACCTGGGACGATACCATGTTGTAAAAGCTGTGGCGCAAAAACTCAATAGCTGCCCGTGCTCCCAGATAGGAGCCGCCGATGCCGATGACCAGCAGCACGTCCGAATGGCTGCGGATTTCCTCCGCCGCCTTCTGAATGCGACCGAACTCCTCCCGGTCATAGTCCACCGGCAGATCCAGCCAGCCCAGGAAATCCGATCCGGCTCCCTGGCGGCCCAGAAGCGTATCCCGGGCCGCCAAAACCTCCGGCTTGATGGCGTCAAAATCCTTTTCCGTGATAAAATCGCAGGCATGGCTGCTGTCAAAATGCAGTTGGGACATCTTGTCATCCTCCTTTTCTTTACGTAAGATATTCCCGGAAGACATCCTCCAGGATTTTTTCCTCCTCCGGCCCCAGGGTCACTGGTGGCTGGACCGGTTTGGGGCTGCGCTCCCCGCCCCGCAGCGCCCGGGAGCGCTGGATACGGGGGAGCAGCTGCTCCTCAAACCGCTCTGCCAGGCATTCCAGGGTCTGAGCCTCTTTTCCTGCGTTGTCAAAGAGAATCCGGAACAATATCCCGGCACAGCCCAGCACTACCCCGGAGGCCCCGTACAGGATCACGTACCGGTAATCCAGGTGCAGCAGCCAGGCGGCAGCCCCCATTCCCAGCCCTCCCAGCAGGGACAGGACGGTGGCCAGCACCGCCAGCCGCCTCCAGGCCCGCAGGGTCAGCCCCAGGGTCCGGCAGCGGCGGAAGCATTTCTCCAAATAGCTTCCGGTATGGCGGATCCCGTTTCCAATATCCGACAGTTCTTCAAATTGTTTCTTCCAGTTCTTCAGCTGCTTGTCTTTGGTAGCGTTCAGGTTCTCCGACTGGCGCATCAGCCTCCGGCAGCGGCGGTTTACCGCCAGCCGGCAGAGGAGCCCCAGGAGAGTGAGCCCGGTGATCACATAGAGTCCCAGGTTCTGTTCCAGAAACACTACGGCCATTCCTCTTCCCCCTATTCTGTTCTATTCTGCGGTGCAGCCGCCGCAGGCTTGTCCGGCAGCCAGCCGGATTCTTCCGCGTTCCGGCCGCCCTCTATAGTATAAAATGAATGGGAAGGTTTTGGAAGGGCTATTTCCAAAAATCGTTCGTCAGGTTCCGACCCCGTTTGCCAAAAGATCCATCAGGATGTCCACGCCAATCTGGATGGCCTGGCTTTTGAAGGACTGGTAATCCCCGGCGGAGGAATCATCCGCCCCGTCCGAGATGGACCGCAGAATCAGGAAGGGCACCTGGTTCAGGTAGGCCACATGGGCAATGGCCGCCCCCTCCATCTCCGTGCAGGCCGCCCCAAAGGTCTGGTACAGCCACTGCTGTTTTTCCCGGCTGTTGATGAACTGGTCGCCGGTGACAATCCGCCCCTGGTGATACCGTCCCTCCGGCAGCAGCCGCCGGCAGGCGTCCAGGGCCAGGTCCCGCAGCCGCTCATCCGCCGGGAAAACGGAGCGCTCCATATAGGCAATCTCCCCCAGCTGCATCCCCAGAGGCGTAGAATCAAAATCATGGTACATGGCGTCCGTGGAGATGACCACATCTCCCTGGCGCACCTCCGGCGCCACGCCGCCGGCCACCCCGGTGTTAATCAGGGTGTCCACCTGAAACTCACTGATTAAAATCTGGGCGCAGAGGGCGGCGTTGACCTTGCCCACCCCGGCACAGGTCACCACCGCCGGCACCCCTTTCAAAATTCCCCGGTAAATCCGCAAGCCGGCCCGCTCCGTCAGCTTCCGCTCCTCCAGGGCCTCGGCCAGCTGCGCCGTCTCCTCCGGCATTGCTCCAATCAATCCCAGCATACCTTACCTCCTCGCCTGCCGTGCTTTTCCAGGCAGATCCATGTCCAGTATACTGTGATCCCACGGGGAATGCAAGGGAAATCCGGTGCTCCAGCAAGGAATCCATGGGAAATCCGGTGCTTCAGCAAGGAATCCATGGGAAATCCGGTGCTTCAGCAAGGAATCCGGCGCCCTTGCAGGGGAATCCGGCGTTCGCCTCTTGCCTGGAAAAGAATTTGTGGTATACTTTATGGGGAAAGCGCCGGATGGCAGCCAAACGCATGGCGTACGGGAGTGCGTAAGCACAGAGCAATCCGAAGGCTTTTCTTTTATAACCAATGAGGAGGTACGATCATGCAATATAGACCCAAGGGCGTATGTTCCCAGCTCATTGATTTTCAGGTGGAGGACGGCAAGCTGACCCAGGTACAGTTTACCGGCGGCTGCAACGGCAACCTCCAGGGCATCAGCCATCTGGTGGAGGGTATGCCGGTAGATGAGGTCATCCGCCGCCTGGAGGGCATCCACTGTGGCTTTAAGCCCACATCCTGCCCGGATCAGCTGGCCCAGGCGCTCCGCGCATACCAGGCATCCCAGGCCTGAGGAGGATTTTTATGAAGCGTATTATCCTGACCGGCGGCGGCACCGCCGGCCATGTGACCCCCAACCTGGCCCTGCTCCCGGCCCTGAAGGAGCACGGCTATGAGATCCGCTACATCGGCTCCAAGGAGGGCATTGAGAAGAACCTGGTGGAAGCCGCCGGAATCCCCTATAACGGGATTTCCTCCGGCAAGCTGCGCCGGTACTTTGACTGGAAGAATTTCACAGACCCCTTCCGGGTCCTCAAAGGCTTTGGGGAGGCCCGGAAGCTGCTGAAGAAATACCGGCCGGACGTGATCTTCTCCAAGGGCGGCTTTGTGGCGGTTCCGGTGGTGCTGGCAGCCAAACGGCTGAAGATTCCTACCATCATCCACGAATCGGATATGACGCCGGGCCTGGCCAACAAAATCTGCATTCCCTCCGCCGCCAAGGTCTGCTGCAATTTCCCGGAGACCAAGAAAAACCTTCCCCCGGAAAAGGCGGTGGTCACTGGCTGCCCTATCCGGGCGGAGCTCTTATCCGGCTCCCGGCTCCGGGGGCTGGAGCTCACCGGCTTTTCCCCGGATAAGCCGGTACTGCTGGTCATCGGCGGCAGCCTGGGTTCCGTGCGGGTGAACACCGCTGTGCGCCAGGTGCTGCCCCAGCTGCTGGAGCAGTTTCAGGTTATTCATATCTGCGGAAAGAAAAATCTGGATGAAAGCCTGAAGGGGACCCAGGGCTACTGCCAGTTTGAGTATGTGACGGATCCGCTGAAGGATCTCTTTGCCCTGGCGGACGTGGTCATCTCCCGGGCCGGGGCCAACGCCATCTGCGAGCTGCTGGCCCTGCGGAAGCCCAATATTCTGATCCCCCTCTCCGCCGCCGCCAGCCGCGGAGACCAGATCCTCAACGCGGAGAGCTTCCGGAAGCAGGGCTTCAGCGCCGTGATCCCGGAGGAGGAGCTGACAGACGCCCGGCTGCTGGAGACGGTGGACCAGGTCTATC
>CAJFTW010000026.1 GCA_904420025.1 Candidatus Pseudolachnospira avium | reverse complement strand
TGATGGTCTCGGTCATCTGCTCCACCGGGGCCTTCTCCACGCCAGCCCACAGCTCAATCTGGCGGGCACCCTGGTAGATTACCATCCCCAGGCCGTTGATGATCTTGCAGCCCTGGGCCTCCGCATCCAGCAGGAACTGGGTCTTCAGCGGGTTGTAGGTGGCATCAAAGCAGATCTGGTTGGGCTTGATGTTCTCTTTCTCAATCACGGTCTCGCCCTCGTGGCCTCTCATGCCCAGGCCGGACAGGTTCATCAGCACATCGCAGGTCTGGGCGGCCTTCACCACCTCGTCGTGGTTGGCCTGGCGGATGGCCACCGCCACCTCGCGTCCAAACTTCTCATTCAGGTCTTTTGCCAGCACCTCGCACTTCTCGGAGCGGGAGCAGATGTACATCTTCTTGGCGCCCATGTGAGCCATGGTGAAGCACACGGACTTGCCGGTGCCGCCGGCACCCCACACAAAGAAGGTGCTCTTCTCAAAATCCACGCCCTCCAGCTGCAGGGACTTGGTGGCGCCGTAGCCATCGGTGTTGTAGCCCTTCAGCTTGCCGTCAGCGCTTCTCACCACCGTGTTAATGGTGCCCATCTTCTCCGCCAGGGAGTCCATCTCGTCCATGAACTGAACCGCAAACTCTTTGTTGGGCTTGGTCACCGCAAAGCCGGCAAAGCTGTCATCCTTCTTGATGTTGGCAATGTTGTTGCCGATCAGGGTATTGTCACACTCCAGCGGGAAATAGTGGGCGTCAAATCCCATCGCCGCATAAGCCTCATTCTGCATCCGGGGGGAGAAGGACTGTCCCAGAGGAGTCCCAAGCAGAGCAATCAGTTTCGTAGCCATCTTGATACCTCTTTCTACCATGCCTCCATGGTGTATGATATTATTGCCCGGCAGCCAGTGAAGGCTGCCGGTATGATCCTATATGCTTGCAAATGCCGCAGCACATTCCGCCATGCACCTGCTTCCGGCGGGAAACAATCCGCCTCCTTTACTGTCCCTTGGGCAGCTCCAGACGCAGGTCCTTGGTGGCGCCGGCCTTCAGGATATAGCTGTCCGTGTCATGCTGCAGCATCTCCACCACCCGGTGGCCGATGGCCATGCACTTGTCCAGATCAATGCCGGTCTCCACGCCCATCTGGTCCAGGGCATGGATCACATCCTCGGTAGCCACGTTGCCGGTAGCGTTGGGCACAAAGTTGCAGCCGCCCACGCCGGCAAAGGAAGCGTCAAACTGATAGAAGCCAGCCTGCATACCGGCCAGGATATTGGCCAGGGCCATGCCTCTGGTGTTGTGGAAGTGGAGCCACCACTCCGCCTCCGGATAGCACTTCTTCATCTCCGTGCAAATATCGTACACCTGGGTGGGGTACGCCATACCGGAAGCGTCGGACAAGGAGATCTCCTTGATGCCTACATTCAGGTATGCCTCCACAATCTCCTTTACATCGTCCACCGGCACGCCGTTGTAATCCCACGGGGAGCCGAAGGCCATGGAGATGGAGCCGGAAATGCCAATGCCGTTGGCCTCCGCCTTATCCACACACTCCTTGAACTTGGCAACGCTCTCCGCCGGGGTGCAGTTCAGGTTGGCCAGGTTGTGGCCCTTGCTGGCGGAAACATTCAGCTTCACCTTCTTGCAGCCGCAGGCAATGGCCCGATCCACGCCTCTTACATTGGGGATCAGGGCACGCAGCTCCACATCCTCCGGCACGCCCTCAGCCAGGATAGCCTTAAACACCTCATCGGTGTTGGCCATCTGGGGCACCTTCACCGGATGCACAAAGGATCCCACCTCAATCACCTTGTAGCCGGCGTCAAACATCATCTTCAGCAGCTCCACCTTGTTCTCCACCGAGAGGACAAAGGGCTCCTTCACCGGCTTGCCGCTCTTGCTCAGCTTGGGCTGGCCATTCTCATCCACCGCATTCTTGTAGATAAAGTTGCCGGCCTTGTCCCGCATGGGCACGCCGTTTTCGTCAAAGGAAATCGCTTTCTCATTCTGCAGGCCGTCTCTCATGCCCACTTCGCAGATGCGAACATTCTTCACAAGATCTAATGCCATTTTTCTGTCTCCATTTGTTGGTATCCCCCCTGCCGGAGGCCGGAACCGCCTCTGACAGGGGGGATGATTTTACAAGATCAATCCGCCTGGGTACGAACCACAGTGGCTTCCTTGCCGCCCATCTCATCCGGGAATTTCAGACGTCCGTTGCAGATATCCACGTTATCCTTCTTGGTATAAATATCGTTGATGTTCCACACGCCGGGCGTCGGCACGGCAATGTTCTCCATGGGAGCGTCGATCAGGTACGGCTCGTTGCACTCCAGAGCCTCCTTCAGGGCCTCGGCGAACTCGTCCGCACTCTGAATCTTGCGGGCCTTGATGCCATAGCCCCGGGCAATGGCAGCCCAATCCGGGGAGTAGCTCTCCCAGGACTCGCAGAAGCTTCCCTCCGCATCCTTCGGGCGAATCTTGAACTCGGTGCCGAAGTGCTGTGCGCAGTTTTCCTTCTCGTTGGTATAGTGAGCGCCTTCCAGGCCGGCAATGGTGCCGAAGGCACTGTTGTTCATGACAATCCAGATCACCGGGATGCCCTGCTCCTTGGCAGTGGCAATCACACAAGGGTTGGCAGCGCCAAAACCGCCGTCACCGGTGAGGGTCAGCACCACGCGGTCCGGGGCAGCCAGCTTGGCGCCCAGGATAGCGGCAGCGCCGAAGCCCATGGTAGCCAGTCCGGAGGGATGGTTGATGGCGCCGGGCACGTTGATGTCGTACTGCTGGGCCACACCGTTCTTGTTCCAGCCCACATCTGTAAAGATCAGCGCGTCTTCCGGTACCAGGGCCTTCACATCCCGCAGAATCCGCTGAGGGGTCATGGGGAAGCGGCCGTCATCGCAGATCGCCTGGTTCTGCTTCCGGAAGTTGGCCTTGAAGTCCGCAATCTCCTTCCGCAGCTCCGGACGGTCAATGCCCTCAGGCTTCAGCTCCTTGGCAGCCTCCAGAATCTGGGCCAGGGCATGCTTCAGGTCTGCCTGGGCACCGATCATCACCGGGTAGTTGCGGCCGATCTCGGTGGGGTCAATATCAATCTGCATAAACTTGGTAACACTCTGGTTGAAGGTTACGCCCTTGTACCAGGAGGAGCTGTCCGCCTCGGCCATGCGGCTGCCCAGGATCAGGATCCGGTCCGCCTTGGTGGTCTTCTCATGGGTCAGCTCAAAGCCCCAGAAACCAGTCTGTCCCAGCATCAGCGGATGGCTGTCCGGAATGCAGCTCTGGCCCATCAGGGTACGGGAAACCGGGATATCCAGGAAGTCCACCAGAGCCTCCAGCTCCTTGGAAGCCTGGGCCAGCAGCACACCGCCGCCGGCATGGATCACCGGGTTCTTGGCCTCAATCAGCTCCTTGGCAATGGCCTTAGCCGTTGCCGGATCCAGAGCGGGCTTCACGGTCTCATGGGAATCCATGTAGGTGCGCTCCCAGCAGTCGGTCTCAATCTCCCGGGAGAACATGTCCATAGGCACGGAGATCAGAACCGGGCCAGGCCGGCCGGACTCTGCCAGGCGGAACGCCTTATCCAGCACCTCCGGGAAAGCCTCCGGACGGTCAATTCTCCAGGCTCTCTTGACAAAGGGCTTGTAAATATCGTACTGGGAGCCATCGCAGTGCATGTTCACTTCCTGATGGGGATGCTTGCCGTAGTAGTAGCTGGGAACATCGCCGGCAATGACTACCATGGGGATGGAGTCAAAGGCAGCGTTGGCAACACCGGTGGTGGCGTTGGTCAGGCCCGGCCCCAGGTGGCAGATCATAACGCCGGCCTTGTGGGCAACACGGGCATAGCCGTCGGCAGCGGTGGCCGCGATCTGCTCATGGCGCACGCTGATATAGCGGAGCTTCTTGGCGCGGGCGAAGGCATCCAGCATAGCGATGACCGTATGTCCGCAAAGGCCAAAGACGTACTCTACGCCCCTGCGCTCCAGATAGTCAACGATCTGGTCGGAAACTAATTTCTTCATGTGAACTCCTTTAAGTGGTTTATTTAGTCAAACAGGGGAGACTAAGCTCCCCTGTTCCGTGCAAAAATCCTGTAGTCCAGGGCGTCTTATTTCAGAGCGTCGTTGGAGTTGTAGGCGGAGTACTGCACTTTCTCCAGCTCCGGATCGTAGAACTCACCGAACAGCTCCTCATCGGTCTGCCAGTCGGGGGTCTCATACTCCCAGGATACCCAGGTCTCGTTCATATAATGGTGCAGGCTTACGTTCTCGGACGTAGCGTTGCCGCCCCAGGTGCCGCAGCCAATGGAAGAAGTCATCGGCATGCCGTTGTTCATGGAACCGGAGTTTGCCTTGGACTGAGGCTGGCGAACCATGATACGGCCTACCCGGGCAACCATGGCCAGACGGTCAATGTGGCTCTCATCGAAGGTGAAGATGCCAACGGAATGGCCCTTGCCGCCCACCTCATGGATGGCCATGATGGCGTCAATGGCATTCTGGAACTCGCCCTCATATTTGTGGACAGCCAGAACCGTGGACAGTTTCTCACGGCACCAGATGCCTTCCTCCCCCTTGGTGTACACGCCAGTGCCATGGGAAGCGATCAGGAAACGGGTTCCCTCCGGTACCGGGAAGCCGGCAGCCTTGGCCATATCCTCAGCGGACAGGGCTACCGTGTCGGACAGACGATGAATGTCCTCATCCCACATGGCATTGCGCATCTTCTGCTGCTCTTCCTCGGTCATGATGTAGCCGCCAACAGACTCCAGCTCTTTCAGAGCCGCATCCCAGATGCTCTCGTGGATGATCACGTTGCCGTCCGCGGAGCAGCCGGAACCGAAATCAGAGGTTTTGGAACGCATGGTGTTGTCCGCCGCATGGTGCAGATCCTGGATGGCCGTCTCGTCCCAGATCATGGTAGCGTTGCCGGCGCCTACGCCGTAAGCCGGGGTACCGGAGGTGTAGGAACGGCGAACCACGCCCTGGCCGCCGGTGGCGATAACCAGATCACACTTGGACATCAGCGCCTCGGACATCTGGCGGTTGATCTTTACGTTGGGCTTGCCGGTCTCCGGATTCAGGCCGCCGCCCAGGCACTGTACCAGATCTTCCGGAGCACCCACGCGGGCCAGTCCCTCACGCATCAGCGCACAGGTCTTGTAGCTGGTGCCAGCGGTGCGGGGATGGGGGGAGAAAATGATAGCATTTCTCGCCTTAATTGCATAGATGGCGTTACCAGCCGGAGTCAGATCCGGGTTGGTGGCCGGGATTACGCAGGCAATCACGCCCACAGGCTTTGCATAAATCTTAATCTTTCTCTCAGGCATCTCCTTGATGCAGCCCACAGACTTCTGTCTCAGGCAGTCACGCAGGATACCACGGATTTTGAATCTCTTATTCTCACGGCTGATGGGATCACCGAAACGGCTCTCCTTGATACCCATCTCCACCAGCTCATGGAAGGTCTTGGAGTTGGCAACCTTCTGGGCCACGGAACGGATGGTCCGGTCAATATCCTCCTGGCTCCACTTCTCGAACTCCAGCTGAGCCTTGTCCGCTCTCGCGAAGCACTCTTCGATGTTGTCAATCTGATCCTGGGTCAGACCTTTCGATTCGTAGACAGCTTTCATGTCCACCATTCTGCTCATTGTTTCTTCCTCCTTACAGATATGTTCCAAGTCGCTTCACCAGAATTTCATACTGTGAAATCCCGATTCCGTTCATTGGAATTATACTACGTGATCAACCGTTCGTCAACACGTTTTTGAAAAGAATCTAATAAAAGTTGCCGCTGCTCCCGGATATTTTCCGGGGGGAGGAACCGCTGCGCTTTTACTCGATTCCGTGAGCGGCAAAATACTCCTTGGCGCTCTTCAGGCACTGCTTGTAGTGCTCCAGGGGGCCGTAGGCTTCCACTCTCTTGATGTGGGGCAGCTCAATGGAGCAAACCGCCGTATCCGGGATTCTCTTTACAATGCCGGCAATGTCCACGCAACCCTCGCCGATGTACAGACGGGCATCTCTTCCGGTGTGGATCAGAGCCTCGTTGTCATCCATGGCAGGCCGGGGCGCCGGGCCATCGCACAGGTGGATGAAGTTGAACCAATCCCGAGGGCAGTCATCCAACTCCGCCATGGTCACACGGGAGCGGTCAAAATGCAGGGTATCCACCAACAGACCAATGTTGTCCGCATGGGTGGAGTAGATGAACTCCTTGGCGGTCTTCAGATCCGGGCAATCAGACCAAGTCACAAACTCAAAGTTGCAGGTGATGCCGTAGGGCTTAGTCACCTCGCAGAGCTTGGCCAGGGTTTCCTTGGCGTACTCGGTATTCTTGGTCCAGCAGCTGGTGATCAGGTGATGGCAGTCATGCTTCTGGGCAAACTCAAAAGCGGGTTTCCACTTGTCCATATCCACATTATCCGTCAGGCGGAACAGTTCAATATCGCTGAGCTTCATGCCGGTCTCAGCCATTGCCACATCGAACTCCTTGTACATCTCTGGGTTCAGGTCCACGGCGTAGTTGGGCTCACCGGGGGTCCCCAGCAGCACCGGGCGGATGCTGACATAGTCATAGCCAGCAGCGGCAGCCAGGTACACCATATTCTGCGGCGGAACCTGCAGGGCGCTCAGATGCGCAATAGAAAATTTTCTTTTCATTGTAAAGTCCTCCTTCATGTTATTTTTTTTACAATGACATTTCACAGAGTGAAATCTGTGTTTTACTTTTTCATTATACTATACCCATTGGATTTTTCCAAGAGGAAATGCGAGAATCATTCATTCTTTTTTTTCATCAAATCCATTGAATCCGCACAGGACAGGCTCGTTTTCTGCCTGTTTCGCTCCACTCAATTCCACTCTGTGAAATTAACTTTATAATTCTCCATCTTGCATCTTTCTCTCTCAGAGATTATAATAATAATCAGAAATAATAGAGCGGAGGTGCTTAGTATGAAAATGATTCTGGCCATTGTCCAAAACGAAGATGCACCTGAACTGGTTGAAGAGCTGAACCACCAGAATTTCTTTGTCACGAAGCTGGCTTCCACCGGCGGCTTCCTGAAAAAAGGAAATACGACTCTCCTGACCGGCGTGGAGGACGCCAAGGTAGAGCAGGTCTGCGGGATCATCAAGCAGTTTGCTGGCAAGCGCCGCCAGATGGTCTTTACCAGCAGCCCCTCGGCGGGCAGCCTGGCCAACATGTCCACCTCGGTCCCTGTAAACATGGAGGTGGGTGGCGCCACCATTTTTATCCTGTCCGTGGAGGAGTTTGAAAAGTTCTGAGTTTCCGTGCGAATGGCGGAAAAGGGCGTGCCCCACAGGAAAGAGGAGCCGAAGAGGACCTCCCTGCGGGGCACGTTTTCTGCCTTTTTCTTTTTTATTCCTTTTCCGCCGCTTCCCGGTACACCGGCCGCTCGGTTTCCTCGTCTATGCAGACGATCCGCCGGAACTCGGTGGTGCCGGCAGGAATTCCCTTCCGCCGAAGGGAGTGCTCCACCCACCGCTTTAACAGCTTATAGATAACGGCGAAAGCCGGCACACCAAACAGCATGCCCACAAATCCAAACAGCCCACCGCCCACCAGGGTGGCGCAGATCACCCAGAAGCTGCCCAGGCCAGTGGACTCTCCCAGGATCTTGGGCGCCAGGATATTGCCGTCCACCTGCTGGAGCACCAGGATGAAGGCCAAAAAGATCAGGCACTTCAGCGGGTCAATGAGCAGGATCAGGAAAGCGCTGGGGATGGCACCCAAAAACGGGCCAAAGAAGGGGATCACATTGGTGGCGCCCACAATCACGCTGACCAGCTCCCTATAGGGCATCCCCAGGATGGTCAGGCTGATGAAGCAGATGACCCCCACCATCAACGAGTCCAGCAGCACGCCGGTGATATAGCGGCTGAAAATCTGGTTGGCGTCCCGCAGGTCCTCCAGAATCTGGTTTACCGCCTTAATCGGGAATATGCTGTAAAGGAATTTTTTGGACTGGGCCCCGAACCGCTCCTTGCTCACCAGCACATACACCGCCACAATCAGGCCGATGATCATGTTCAGGATCTCCCGGAGCACACTGTAAATGCCGGTGGAGATGCTGATCAGCAGGTTGCTGAGGTCGTCCAGGGCATCCCCGTTGAGCCAGCGGGTGGCATACTCGGAGATGGAGCTGTACAGGTTCAGCATAATGGTCCGTATATCCGAGTCCGCCTCAAAGGAATTGGTGATCAGCGCCTGCCCCTGGGCCAGATAGGTGGACAGGTTGGTGGCCAGCATTTCCAGGCTATCATAGAGCCGGGGCAGTACCATCCACAGCAGCACCGCCACAATCAGCAGCACCGTGGCCAGGCTGGCCGCCACGCTCAGGGCCCTTGCCAGTCCCCGGGCCCTTTTCTCCCGTGTGGGAAAGGCCCGCTCCCCCAGTTTCCGGAACCAGGCCCGCTCAAAGAAGCCCACCATGGGGTTCATCAGGTAGCCGAAGATCAGCCCGTAGATCACCGGCTTCAGAAGCCCGATGAGCATCAGGAAAAAGCTCCGGATCTGCCCCAGCTGGGTCAGCACCAGGTAAAACAGGATACTGGCCGCAACCACGCCGAAGGCCACCAGCCCCACTTGTATATATTTTTTGTCCAATCGGATTTTCATTCCGTCCCCTCCTGCGGAATCCCCGTACTCTTACTCTGCCGCTGCGCTGCCTGTCTCTGTGCCGCCTGCCTCTGACACGCTTTCACTCTCCCCTTCTGCCGTTCCTTCCCCGGCAGCAGCGGAGGACGCACTGGTCTCCTCCCCGCCATCGGATTCCCCGTCCGGCGAGCCGGCGGTCTCCGCCCGCAGCTGGTCCGTGGCCGTCTGCACCTCCTGGCGGAAAGACTCCCAGGCATCCGTATGCTCCACAAAATACAGGGGGCAGGCCTTCTGGCTGGGGCTTACATCGTAGTGGCGGACCACATCCTGGCTGTCCAGGTCAAAGCGGTCGCACAGGTATGCGGTAAGCCGAACCAGCGACTCGTAGGTGGCATCGGTAAACTGCCCCGTCTCATCCGGATGGCAGCACTCAATGGAAAGGGTGTAGTCATTGGCGGAATTGGAGGCGTAGGCCACCTCGTCAATGGGTACACAGGCAATAATCTCCCCGTCCAGCCCTATAATGAAGTTGCTGCTGGCAGAAGTATCCCCACTGTCCTTCAGGCCCTCAAAATAATCCCGGTTGTTCTGGGCGCTGGTCCCCGGATTGCCCACATAGTGTACCACAATTCCCTGGACGCCGCCGGGAAGCTTGATCCCCGGTCGTGAATAGGGATTGATGGTCAGATAATCCTCCTGGATATAGCTGGGAAGGCCATAAGGCGAGGTGCTCTCTTCCCCGCCAAAAAGCCGGACCAGGCCCCGGATTCCAAAAAACACTCCCACCACCAGCAGAATCAAAACCGCGCCGGCAATGCCCCGGCGCATCCATACCTGGGCCACCCGTTTTCTCCGTTTCTTTTTGCGGGCGGCCGCCCGCCGGGCCGCCGCTGCCCGGTCTATTTCTTTTCTTCTGCCGCTCTCCGACATCCGTCTTTCTCCCTTCGTACAGAGGAGCCTTCCAAGCTCCCCTCTCTATCAGCAAAAGCAAGGGCTTACAGCCCCTGCCCCGCTGTCAAACACCGCAATCGTTCTTTCTTATCTTACCACAAAACGCCCTTTCAGAAGATGAAAATTTTCTTACGATTCCCGGAAAAGACCGGTCAGTGGGGCAACAGGGAGGGGAAGGCCAGGGCGATGCCAATGACCACCACGCCCAGCAAGATCCGGTAATAACCGAAAATAGCAAAACTGTACCGCTTGACAAAATCCATCAGGAAACGGATCACAAACAGGGAGACCACAAAAGCCACCGCCATCCCCAGAAACAGGGTAATCAGCTCAGGCGCTGTAAAGCCCAGGCCAAAATCCAGCAGCTTTAAGGCACTGGCCCCAAACATCACGGGGATAGCCAAAAAGAAAGTGTATTCCGCCGCCACGGTCCGGGAAACCCCCAGAAGCATAGCTCCCAGGATGGTGGAGCCGGACCGGGAGGTGCCGGGCACCAGGGAAAGGACCTGAATCAGGCCGATGAGCAGGGCCGTGGTCAGGCTCATGTCCCGGAAGCTGCGGATCCGGGGGCGGTGGTGCCGGTTGTACTGCTCAATGACAATGAACGCCACGCCGTAGACGATCAGCGCCGCGGCCACCACCGGCCACTTGTAAAAGTGCTCGTCAAAGAAGTCGTTGAACAGCACGCCGGTGACTCCTGCCGGAATACAGCCCACAATCACCTTCAGCCATATATCCCAGATTTCCGCCTTCTTGGCCGGCGAGTGGACCCGGCTGAACGGGTTCAGCCGGTTAAAAAAGACCACGCACACCGCCAGGATGGCGCCCAGCTGGATGACCACCCGGAACATCTCCAGGAACGCGTCGGATACGTTCAGAGGCCAGAAGCTCTCAAAGAGAATCAGATGGCCGGTGCTGCTCACCGGCAGCCACTCGGTAATGCCTTCCACAATGCCGTAAAAAATAACCTTGATAATTTCCAGAAAATCCATGGTACTCCCCTTTATCGGAAAATTCTTTGCTGCTTCCCGGCGTCACACATTTTCAATCTGCCAGTCAATGGGTTCCACCCCGTGGGCGCTGAGGAACGCGTTGGCCTGGCTGAAGGGCCGGCTGCCAAAAAAGCCCCGGCTGGCGGAAAGCGGGCTGGGGTGCGGCGCTGTCAGCACCAGATGCCTGGGATTATCCAGCATGGCCCGCTTCATCTGCGCCGGCCGCCCCCAGAGGATGAACACCACCGGCCGGTCCTGCTGATTCACCGCCCGGATGGCCGCGTCCGTAAACTCCTCCCAGCCAATGCCCCGGTGGGAGTTGGCCCGGTGGGCCCGCACCGTGAGCACAGTATTCAACAACAGTACGCCTTGTTTGGCCCATTTGACCAGGCAGCCGTTGTTTGGAATATAGCAGCCCAGGTCGTCGTGGAGCTCCTGGTAGATATTCACCAGGGACGGGGGGATCTCCACGTCCGGCTTCACGGAGAAGCACAGGCCGTGGGCCTGCCCCACGTTGTGGTACGGGTCCTGGCCCAGGATCACCACCTTCACCTGGGACAGGGGGGTCAGTTCAAAGGCAGCAAAAATGTCGTCCGGGGCCGGGAACACCTGGTATGTATTATATTCCCGCTTGACCGTCTCATATAACTTGGCATAGTAGGGCTTTTTAAATTCCGCGGAAAGCGGCTGCAGCCAATCGTTGGAAATGGCACTCATCTTTTGTCCTCCCCTTCCTACAGGCGCACCGGGATACCCCGGCCTGCCAAATATCCCTTCAGCTCCCGGATTTCCAGCTCCTTGTAGTGGAACAGGGAGGCCGCCAGGGCGGCGTCCGCCTTGCCCCTGGTCAGCGCGTCGTAAAAATGCTCCTTGGTCCCAGCGCCGCCGGAGGCAATCACCGGCACCGGCACCGCCTCCGCCACCGCCGCGGTCAGCGCATTGTCATAGCCGGCCTTGGTGCCGTCGCAGTCCATGCTGGTGAGCAGGATCTCCCCGGCGCCCAGCGCCACACCCCGGGCGGCCCACTCCACCGCATCCAGGCCCATGTCAATCCGGCCGCCGTTTTTGTAGACACTCCAGCCGCTGCCGTCCGGCCGGCGCTTGGCATCTATGGCCAGCACCACGCACTGGCTTCCGAACTTGTCCGCCGCCTCGGCGATCAGCTCCGGCCGGTCAATGGCCGCGGAGTTGACGGAAATCTTGTCCGCCCCCTCCCGCAGCAGCGCCTTGAAATCCTCCACAGTGCGGATGCCGCCGCCCACCGTAAAAGGGATAAAGACCTTCTCCGCCACCCGGCGGACCATATCCACCACCGTAGCCCGAGCGTCCGAGGAGGCGGTGATGTCCAGGAACACCAGCTCATCCGCCCCGGCCGCGTCGTAGGCCGCAGCAATCTCCACCGGGTCCCCGGCGTCCCGCAAATTTACAAAATTGACCCCTTTGACCACCCGTCCCCCGTGGACGTCCAGGCAGGGAATGATTCTCTTGGTAAACATAGCTCCTCCTCACTGGCCCAGGCCGGCAAAATTCTTCAGAATCGTTCGTCCCACTGCGCTGCTCTTTTCCGGGTGGAACTGGCAGCCAAACAGGTTTCCACGCTCCACCGAGGCGTGAATTTCCACCCCATATTGGGTGGTTGCCGCCACAATGGCCTCCTCCCCCGCCTTCAGGTAATAGGAGTGGACAAAATAGACGTAAGGCTCCTCCGGCAGCCCCCGGAACAGCCGGGCCCCCGGCCGCACCTGAAGGGAATTCCAGCCCATGTGAGGGATCTTCAGCCCCTCCTGAGGGGGAATCCGCAGGATTTTGCCCGGCAGCAGGGAGAGCCCCTCCACGCCGGGGCTTTCCTCGCTGCTCTCAAACAGCAGCTGCATGCCCAGGCAGATGCCCAGAAACGGGGTCCCTTTCTCCACCACCTGCCGGATGGGCTCCACCAGCCCAAAACGCCGCAGGTTCTCCATGGCGTCCCCAAAGGCGCCCACCCCCGGCAGAATCACCTTGTCCGCTGTCCGGATTACCTGGGGGTCCCGGGTCACCTCCGGCTGCTCCCCCAGGGCTGCCAGGGCCTTTTCCACGCTCCGCAGGTTGCCTGCGTCATAGTCGATCACCGCAATCATACCTTGTCTCCTCCTTTGTCCGCCGCACGGCGGCTGCCGGCACCCCAGGCCCTGGCGCAGTCCACCGCCCGGGCCCATCCGTCCAGCAGGCGCCGGCGCTTCTCCTCCTCCATGTGGGGCAGGAACTCCGCATCCTTCTGCTTGTTGCCGCGGATCTCATCCCGGTCCTTCCAGTAGCCCACCGCCAGGCCGGCCAGATAGGCGGCCCCCAGGGCCGTGGTCTCAATACAGCGGGGGCGGACCACCGGCGTATTCAGGATGTCCGCCTGGAACTGCATGAGGAAATTGTTGGCGCTGGCCCCGCCGTCCACCTGCAGGCTTTTCAGGGGGATCCCCGCGTCCTTCTCCATGGCCCGGAGCACATCCCAGGTCTGGTAGGCAATGGATTCCAGGGTGGCCCGGATCAGGTGCTCCTTGCCAAAGCCCCGGGTGATGCCTACCACCATGCCCCGGGCGTAGGGATCCCAGTAGGGGGCCCCCAGGCCGGTGAAGGCCGGCACCACGTAGCCGCCGGCGGTGTCCTCCACCGCCCGGGCATACTCCTCCGACTGGGCCGCCTCCCGAAACATCCGCAGCTCATCCCGCAGCCATTGGACCGAGGCCCCGGCCACAAACACGCTGCCCTCCAGGGCATACTCCACCGTATCCCCGGTGCTGGCGGCAATGGTGGTCAGCAGACCGTTTTGGGAGCGCACCGGCGTCTCCCCGGTGTTCATCAGCAGGAAGCAGCCGGTTCCGTAGGTGTTCTTCCCCTCCCCGGGGGTGAAGCAGCACTGGCCGAACAGGGCCGCCTGCTGATCCCCCGCCACCCCGGCAATGGGAATCTCCCCGCCCAGCACCCGCGGGTCCGTCACCCCAAAGAGGCCGCTGGACATCCGCACCTCCGGCAGCATGGACCGGGGCACGCCAAAGCAGCGGAGCAGCTCCTCATCCCACTGGCGCTTCCGGATGTCAAAGAGCATGGTCCGGGAGGCGTTGGTCAGGTCCGTGGCGTGGACCTTCCCGCCGGTGAGCTTCCAGATCAGCCAGGAATCCACGGTGCCGAACAGCAGGTCGCCGGCCTCAGCCCGCTTCCGGGCCCCCGGCACATGGTCCAGGATCCACTGGATTTTGGAGGCGGAAAAGTAGGCGTCCGGAACCAGGCCGGTGCGCTCCGGCACCTGCCGGGCCAGGGGCGTCTCCTGGAACGCCTCTATGGCCTCCGCCGTGCGCCGGCACTGCCAGACAATGGCGTGGGACACCGGCTCCCCGGTGTTCCGGTCCCAGACAATGGTGGTCTCCCGCTGGTTGGTGATGCCAATGGCCCCAATGTCCGAGGGACCGGCACCCACCATGCCCATGGCCTCCGTGGCCACCCCCAGCTGGGAGGCCCAGATTTCCATGGGGTCGTGCTCCACCCATCCCGGCTGGGGATAGATCTGCCGGAACTCCCGGGAGGCCATGCTCCGGATGGTGCCGGCCCGGTCAAACAGAATGCAGCGGGAACTGGTGGTCCCCTGGTCCAACGCCATAATCAGCTGTTCCATGGTCTTCCTCACTCCTCCTCAAAGTATGTCTGATAGCTGTTATAAAAGTTGGCGGATGCCTCCCCATCATAGCCGGAAAAGCTGATGCTGTCCCATAAGGTCTGGTTGAAAGCCGCCGGATGATCCTCCAGAAAGGCTTCCAGCTCCTGCCGGAAGGCCTCCTGCTCCCGCTGGCTCTGCATCCGTTCCTTGTTGGCGGCGGTGGCCTCCCGGTCGTAGGAGTTGACGCAGCGTACAATCCGCCAGCCGCCCTCCGTCTCCAGCAGGCCGCTGACCTCCCCGGCCGAGAGGGCAAACACTGCTTCCTCCTCCGCCTGGGACAGGTCTCCCCGCTTCACCGAAAGTTCCGTCTCCTCCGCCTCGTTGTACTCCTCTGCCAGCTCCGCAAAGTTGGCCTCCCCGGCTGCCCGCTGGGCTACCGACTCCGCCTCGCTGCGCCGTCTGGCCAGCTCCTCCCCGGCCAGCCCCTGGGAGGAAAGGAAAATCTGCTGGATCTGCATGACCCGTGCCTCATCCTCGCTGACCTCCACCCCGGCGTTCTGCAGGGTTTCCTCATAAGCCCGGTTGGCAAGGATATAGCGCCGGAAGGCGTCCTCCACCTCCGCCTGGGTGGTGCCGCAGATTTCCCGGTCCCGCTCCCCCAGATGGGCCATATAGTCCGCCGCCGCCTGGGATACCCGGGCGCTTTCCTGTTCCGTCAGGGTCAGACGCAGCTCCTCCGCCATCTGGGAGGCGGCAAACAGCCGGCCCAGATAGTCCCGCAGCTGCCCCATGGCGTATTCGTCCAGGCTCTCCTCCCCCAGGGAGACCTGCCAGATTTCCCCGCCGTAGGTATCCTGGTACAAATTCTTCTGGCTGACCACAAAGATCATGGCCTCCGAGAGGGGGCAGACCTCCTCCCCCACGCACAAAAGCTCCTGGGAGGTGAGGCCGGAAATCTGATAGCCTCCCAACGAGATGCCGCTTTTGCTGCACCCGGACAGAAGGCAGAAACAAAACAGAGCCGCCAGCAGGAAGCGGCACCTTTGCCTTACTCCCATACTGCTGCTCCTTTCGCCTCCGCCAGTTTCTTCAACACCTGCAGCACCCCGTCCTCCCGCATGGGCGGTGCAATCCGGGCCGCCGCTGCCTTTACCTCTTCCCGGGCGCTGCCCACCGCGTAGCTGTAAACCGCCTGACGCAGCATGGAAAGGTCGTTGAGCTGATCCCCAAAGACCATGGTTTCCTCCGGGGAAATCTCCAGGGATTCCTGGAGGATCCGGATGGCCGTCCCCTTCTGCACCGCCGGGTCCGCAAAGTCCACCCACTCCGGGCCGGATACCACGCCGGTGAGCCGCCCCTTCCAGGGCTCCACCAGCACCGTGGCCGGGTGGGGCTTCCCGTCCGGTTTGTGATAGACCGAAAGCTTCACCGCGTCCCCGCTCACCTGGCGCAGGTCCGGCACCTCCTCAATGGTAAACCGGTATTCCTCCCGCAGCCAGCGGAGGAATTCCGGGTCCGCCCCCTGCTCACAGTAGGTGGCATTGCTGGCGGCAACCAGCAGCTCACAGGCCGGCAGCTGCCGGCACTGGTCCAGCAGCTCCAGCAGGTCCGCCTGCCTCATGGGGGTGGAAAACAGGATCCGGTTATAGGTGCTCAGGACCCCTCCGTTGCTGCTGATAAAGAATACCCGGGCTTTCACCGGCGCAAACAGCCGGTGGAGGCTGTCCTCCTGCCGGCCGCTGGCCACGGCAAACTGGATGCCCAGCCGCCGCAGCTCCTCAATGACGGAGTAATACTCCGGGTTGATCTGGCTGGTGCCGTCGGGCACCAGCGTTCCGTCCACATCCGTGGCTACCAAACGAATCATTCCATCCATTGTAAAAACGCCTTTACATTTGCCTCGGCATCCCCGCGGAACACCGCGGAGCCGGCCACCAGCACATTGGCCCCGGCTGCCAGGATCTCCGGGCCGTTTTCCAGGCCCACGCCGCCGTCCACCTCAATATCCGTCTCCAGCCCCCGCTCCGAAAGCAGGCCGCGCAGCTGCCGGATCTTTTCCGTCACGTAGGGGATGTATTTCTGCCCGCCAAAGCCGGGGTTCACCGACATCAGGAGAACCATATCCGCCTTTTCCAGCACCCACTCCACCACAGACAGGGGTGTGGCCGGGTTCAGGGCCACACCGGCCTTCACCCCCAGGCTACGGATGGTGGAAAGGGTCCGGTCCAGATGGCGGCAGGCCTCCGCGTGGACCGTCAGGATATCGGCGCCGGCATTCACAAAAGCCTCCAGATACCGGTCCGGGTCCTCAATCATCAGGTGGACATCAAACACCAGGCGGCTCTGCCTGCGCAGGCTCTGGATCACCGGCATGCCAAAAGAAATGCTGGGCACAAAAAGCCCGTCCATTACATCCAGGTGCAGGTACGGGGCGCCGGCCCGCTCCACCCGGGCCGCCTCCTCCGCCAGATGGGAGAACTCCGCCGCCAGCACCGACGGAGAGAGAATATTCTTCATACTGTGCTCCTCTACCATTTTTTCTTATCCCTCAGTTCCTGGTAAATCTGCAGGTAGTTGGCGTACCGCTCCGGGCTGATTTCCCCGGCCTTCACCGCCTGTTTCACCCCGCAGTCCCGCTCCCCCACATGGACGCAGTCCAGGAAGCGGCACTGCTCCGACGGCTTCTGGAACTCTGGGAAAAAGTCCCGCAGCTCCCGGCAGTCCAAGCCCTCCACATACAGGGAGGTAAATCCCGGAGTGTCCAGCAGGAACGTGTCCCGCCGCAGATAAAAAATCTCCGTATGGCGGGTGGTATGGCGGCCCCGCTGGATCTTCCGGCTTACACTCCCAGTCTCCGCATCTGCCCCCGGCTGCAGAAGATTCATGAGGGAGGACTTGCCCACCCCGGACGGGCCAGCCAAAGCGGTGGTTTTTCCCTCCAGCAAGGCGTCTACCTTCTCCAGGCCCCGGCGGTTTTGTACGCTGAAAAAACAGACCGTGTAGCCGGTGTTCCGGTAAACGGCCCGGTATGCTTCTTCCTGGGCCTGGTCCGCCAGATCCGTCTTGTTAAAGCAGAGCACGGTGGGGATTTCCTGCTGCTCCATGGAGATCAGGAAGCGGTCCAGCAGATTCCAGTTGGGCGCCGGCGCTTTCATGGAAAAGATCAGCAGGATCTGGTCCACATTGGCCGCTGCCGGCCGGATTAATGCGTTTTTCCGCGGGAGGAGGGAGACCACATTCCCTTCCCCTGCGGCTTCATCCAAAATCTCAAACTCCACATTGTCCCCCACCAAGGGCTTCTGGTTCCGGTTCCGGAAAACGCCCTTGGCGCGGCACTGGTAGGTGCGGCAGACTCCGTCATGGACATAGTAGAAGCCTGCCACCCCCTTGATAATCTTTCCCCTCATGGGCTATTCCGCTGCATCGCCGCCCTCTGTGGGGTCTTCCTGGGTAGGCGCTTCGGTGGAGGTCTCCGGAGGGTCGGTCTCCGGGGCTTCGGTGGGTTCCGGCCCGGCGCTGACGGTCACGCCGATGGTGCTCCCCCGCTCCACCCGGCTGCCCGGGCTGGTATCCTGCCCGATGACGGTCCCCTCCGGATAGCTGTCGTCGTACTCTCTGGTTTCACTGAGGTACAGGCCGTACTCGCTGAGGGTGTCCCGTGCCTCCGCCAGGGTTCCCCAGCGCACATCCGGCACCTGCACCGTGGAGCTGCCCTGGCTGAGGGTAATATTCACCGAGGTCCCCTCCTCCACCGTGGAGTCGGCGGCTACGCTCTGGTCCATGACCCGGCCCTCCGGCACCGAATCACTGTAATCCCACTCCACGGAGCCCAGGCTCAGGTTCTCCGCCTCCAGGGCATCCCGGGCGTCATCCTCGGTCATGCCGGACAGATTGGGCACCGTAGCCGGTTTAGAGGCCGGCCCAATGCTGATGATCAGGGTGATCTCCGTATCTTTGCCCACAGAGGTACCCATCTCCGGATTGGTGCCGATGACCATGCCCTCCGCCACTGTATCGCTGTTCTGCTCCTGGGTGGCGGAAGCCACATTGGTAAAGCCGGCGGAGCGCAGGGCCCGGCGGGCCTCATTCTCCGTCTGTCCCGCCAGATCCGTGGGGATGGTCAGCCGGTCGCTGCCGGTGCTGACCGTAACCGTCACCGTGGACCCCCGGTCCACCACCTCGCCTTCCTGGAAATCCTGGGAGGCAATCTGGTCTGCCGGATAGTCCTCGGAGGCCACATACTCGGACACCCGGATGGTCAGCCCCAGATCCTGCTCCTCAATGGCCGCCTCCGCCTCCTCCACGGTCATGCCCAGCAGGCTGATCATGGTGACCTGAGTGGCATTGCTGCTCTCAGTGCTCTCATTGCCGGAGCCGAAGTTCAGCACGCCGCAGGCACGCAGGGCAACGGCGCCCACAATCAGCACAATCAGCACCGCCACACCAATCATAATGTAGGTGACAATCTTCTCAAACTGGGAGTCGCTCTCATCGTCCTCCTCGTCATCGTAGTCGTCTTCCTCATCGTAATCATCCTCGTCGTACTCGTCCTCCTCGTAGCCGTCTTCCTCGTCCTCCATACCCATCTGGTAGGCCTTCTCCGCCCGGCGCTCCGCCTCCGCGGCGGTGCGGCTGGCCCCCCGCTTGATCTGCTCCATATCCGAATCCCGGAATACCATGGTGGGGGAATCGTTGGTCAGGGGTGCCATCTTTACGAAGTCCCCGTTGGGCATGGCCAGGCACTTTTTCAGGTCCTCAATGAGCTCGGTGGCCGAGGAATACCGGCGTTCCGGCTTCTTCTGGGTACATTTGAGGATAATCTTCTCCAGGCTCACCGGGATCAGCGGCTCGTACTCCCGGGGAGGCACCATCTCCCCCTGGATGTGCAGCAGGGCCACCGCCACCGTGGAATCCCCCTCAAAAGGCACCCGGCCTGTGAGCATCTCATACATGGTAATGCCCAGGGAGTAGATATCACTGCGCTCATCGCAGTAGCCGCCCCGGGCCTGCTCCGGCGAAATATAATGGACGCTGCCCATGGTGTTGGAGCTGATGGTCTGGGAGGAGGCGGCACGGGCAATACCGAAATCCGTCACCTTCACCTTGCCCTCCCGGGTGATCATAATATTCTGGGGCTTAATGTCCCGGTGGACAATGTGCTCCCGGTGGGCAGCCTCCAGGCCCCGGGCCACCTGCATGGCTACCTCAATGGACTCCCGGATCTCCAGCTTCTTTTTTCTCTCAATATATTTCTTCAGCGTAATGCCGTCTATAAGCTCCATGACAATGTAGTAGATTCCATTCTCCTCCCCCACATCGTAGATGCTCACAATGTTGGGGTGGGAAAGGCAGGCCGCCGACTGGGCCTCCATCCGGAACTTGGACACAAAGCCCTGGTCGCTGGCAAACTCCGGCTTTAAGACCTTGATGGCCACAAAACGATTCAGCTTATGGCATTTGGCCTTGTAGACGTCCGACATGCCGCCGGAGCCAATCTTGCTGATAATCTCATACCGATTGCCCAAAAACATTCCGATTCTTAGCATACACTCACCTCGTCTGGTTCCGGCTCCACTAGGATCACCGAAATATTATCCCTTCCGCCGTATTCCTTCCCCTTTTCAATCAGCTCCTGTCCCAAAACCTCTACTGATTCCGGCCTGGAAAGGATTTCCTGGATTTCCGCATCCTCCACCATGTTGGACAATCCGTCCGAGCACAGCAAAATCCGCTCTCCCGGCTTTAAATCCGTCTCAAAAAAGTCTGCCGTGGCGGTCTCTTCGATCCCCACCGCCCGGGTAATAATATTCTTCTTTGCCCAGTAGCTGGCGCTGTTGCGCTGGATTTTCCCATCCGCCACCATCTCCTCCACCCAGGAATGGTCCCGGGTGATCTGCCGGAGCGTGATGCCGTCCTCCAGCAGGTACAGGCGGCTGTCCCCGATATTGGCAATATAAAGGGTACCGTCCTCCACCGTGGCCGCCACCAGCGTGGTCCCCATCTCCGCGAATTCCCGGTTCCGGTGCGCCTCCTCCCGAAGGCCCCGGTTTGCCTCCTGAATAGCATCGTTCAGAATAGAAACCGGATTGGTTTTCTGGCTATTCTGAATCTCCCGCACCAGGTGCTCCACCACATAACGGGAAGCATACTCGCCCCCCTGGTAGCCGCCCATCCCGTCCGCTACCAGGAACAGGTTTTGCAGCGGCCCCACCGGACTGCCGGAGGCGAAGATGTGATCCTCATTCTCTTTCCGGACCTTTCCGGTATCCGTTCCCGCAAAAAAGTTCATCTCATTCCGCCTCCTCCCGACCTTCCTCCTGCTGGATCCTGCGGCGCAGCTGGCCGCAGGCGCTGTCTATATCCGCGCCCAGCCTCCTTCTAATAGTAACATGGATTCCACTTTTTTCAAGTTCTTTTTTGAACTGCTGGACCTCTGGGCCCTTGGTTTCCCGGTAATTCCGTTCCCGGATGGGGTTTACCGGAATCAAGTTTACATGGCAGTTGCGCCCCCGGAGCAGGGCTGCCAGCTGCTGGGCTTGCCCTGGCCGGTCGTTGACACCCCGGACCAGGCTGTACTCATAGCTGATCCGCCGCCCGGTGGCGCCAAAGTAGGCATCGCAGGCATCCAGGGCTTCCCGGATGGTGTAACGGTTGGCAATGGGCATCATGGTCTTCCGCAGCGCATCCTCCGGGGCGTGGAGGGAGAGGGCCAGGGTGATCTGGAACCGTTCCTCCGCCAGCCGGTATATCTCCGGCACCAGCCCACAGGTGGAGACGGTGATATTCCGCTGCCCGATGGCCGCCCCCTCCTCATCCGATACCAGCCGCAGGAAGCGGATCAGATTGTCCAGGTTGTCCAGGGGCTCCCCGCTGCCCATGACCACCACGTGGGAGACCCGCTCCCCGGTATCCTTCTCAATGGCGTAGATCTGCCCCAGCATCTCCCCCGGGGTCAGGTTCCGCACCAGGCCTCCCAGGGTGGAGGCGCAGAACCGGCAGCCCATGCGGCAGCCTACCTGGGAGGAAATACAGACACTAACCCCATAGTGGTATTTCATGTAGACGCTCTCAATAATATTCCCGTCCGCCAGCAGGAAGGCGTACTTTCTGGTCCCGTCCAGCCGGGAAACCTGCCGCTCCGCCACGGCAAAGGCATCCAAGCGGCAGAGCTCCGCCAGCGTTTGCCGAAGCCCTTCGGACAGGTTGGTCATGGAGGCAAAGCTGTCTGCCTTCTTCCGGTGCAGCCACTGGTACACCTGGGAGGCCCGGAAAGGCTTTTCCCCTATCCCCAGGAAAAACGCTTTCAGCTCCTGCCGGTCCATGGACCGAATATCCACTTTCTCACTCATTCTTTTTCAAATCCTCTTGCACTTGGAAATAAAGAAACCGTCACAGGGGTGTACCCCCGGCACCAGCTGCAGAACCCCCTCCGCCAGGCTCTTCTCCCGCAGCCCCGCCGGCAGCGTGCCCTCCAGAGACACCGGCTCCAGGGGGAAATGCTCCAGCAGCCACTGGAAATTTTCCTGATTTTCCTGCCGGCTGACGGTGCAGGTGCTGTAGACCAGCACGCCCCCGGGCTTCAGATACCGCCAGGCCACAGAGAGGATCTCCCGCTGCAGCCCTGCCAGGCTGTCCAACTCTGCCGGCGTCACCCGATACTTGATCTCCGGCTTGTGGCCGATGGTGCCCAGGCCGGAGCAGGGCAGGTCCGCCATCACCCGGTCAAAGGCCCCCTCCCACTCCGGCCGGAATACCCGGGCGTCGGACACCCGGGCTTCCAGGTTGGAGAAGCCGCACCGACGCCGGTTTTCCTCAATCTTCTCCACCTTCCGGGGCGTCAGGTCACAGGCAACCACCTGTCCGCTGCCCCGGAGCTGATCCGCCAGGTGCAGGCTCTTGCCCCCTGGCGCCGCGCACAGATCCAGCACCCGGTTCCCCGGCTCCGGCGCCGCCGCCAGCCCCGCCAATATGGAGCTGACATTCTGCACCTGCAGCCATCCCTTCTCAAAGGCCTCCAGCCGGTCCACCCGGTCAAAGCCCTCCAGGTACGCCCCCGGCAGGCCGTAGGGGAGGGGCTCCGTGCGTACCTTCTGCCGTTCCAGGCTCTGCCGGATCGCTTCCGGCGCCGCGCAGGACAGGTTCCAGCGGACCGCCAGGCGCCCCGGCTCCAGGGATGCCTGGAGGAATGCTTGCGCCGCCTCCGGCCCCAGCTCCGCCTCCCACCGGTCCAACAGCCACCGGGGCACGGAATAGAACAGCTCCGGGCCGCCCTCCGGCAGGGAAGGATCCCGGGCAATGTTCCGCAGCACACCGTTGACAAAGCCCTTAAGCCCGGCAAAGCCCCGCTTTTCCGCCAGCTGCACCGCCTGGCTGCACACCGCCGGGGCGGGGATATTATCCAGGAACAGCAGCTGATATGTACTCATCCGGAGCAGGCTCCGGATCCAGGGCTTCATTTTCCGCACCGGCGTCCGGGAGACCGCGTTCAGCTTGGCATCCAGGAGAAGCAGCCGCTCCAGGGTACCCTGCACCAGCCGCTGGACAAACCGCCGGTCCCGGGCATCCATGTCCCGCTCCCGCCCCAGGGTCTCCCGCAGCATCTGGTGGCTCTGGCCTCCCTGCTCCAGCACTGCCTCCAGAATCCGGCAGGCAGTCTCTCTTGTGTTTCCCATAGGTTAATCCCGGTCCCGGCTGCGGGCAATGAGCAGCAGACGCAGCAGCTGCAGAAGGCTGGCCGCCACGCTGGCCACGTAGGTCATGGCTGCGGCCGAGAGCACCTTCTTGGTCTGGGCCGCCTCACTGTCGTAGAGGATCCCCGTCTCCGTCAGAAGCCGCAGCCCCCGGCTGGAGGCATTGAACTCCACCGGCAGGGTGACCACCTGGAACAGCACCACCGCGCAGAACAGCAGAATACCTGCATTGATGAAAATCATGCCGCTGTCGCTGCGGATCAGCAGGCCGATGAGCACCAGGGGCCAGCTGAGTGTGGCGCCCAGGTTGGCCACCGGCACCAGGGTGCTGCGGATAGCCAGGGGCGCGTAGCCCCTGGCATGCTGGATGGCATGGCCGCACTCATGGGCCGCCACCCCCACCGCCGCCACGCTGGTGGAACCGAAGGTGGCGTCCGAGAGACGCAGCACCTTGCTGCGGGGATCATAGTGGTCCGTCAGACGGCCGGATACGTGCTCCACGCTGACATCGTAGATGCCCTGCATCTGGAGGATCCGCCGGGCTGCCTCCGCTCCCGTCATGCCGGAGGCGCTGCGGACCCGGGAATAGCGGGCGTAGGTACTGTTGACCCGCGCCGATGCCGCCACGCTGATCAGCGCCGCAATGATCACCAAAATGTATGTGGGATCCCACCAAAAAAACATAGCTTCCTCCTATTCCAGCCGTTCCCCCGGCTGCACGGGATACCCGCGCAGGTAGGCGTCCGCGGCCATTCTTTTTTTTCCCTCCGGCTGCAGCTCCCGGATCACCAGCAAGCCATCCCCGGCCTGGACCCAGATCCCGTCCCTGCCGGTCCGGACCACCGTCCCGGGCGCCGCGCCGGATTCCGGCGCGTACCCGGTATGTTCCCCGGCGTGCGTTCCGGCCTCCGCCGTCTCCACCCGGGCGGACCAGATTTTCAGGCCCTTGCCGTTCCGGGTGGTGTAGGCGCTGGGCCAGGGGTCCATACCCCGGACCAGCCGCTCCAGCTCCGCCGCCGACCGGCTCCAGTCTATGCGCCCCATAGACTTCTTCAGCATCCCCGCATAGCAGGTCTCCCCGGTCTGGGGCGTCCGCTCCAGGGTGCCCTCCTCCAGGCGGCGGAGGGTCTCAATCAAAAGCGGGGCCCCGGCGGCGCTGAGCTTCTCCGTCAGGCTGCCGCCGGTCTCCTCCGGGGCAATGGGCACCACCGTCCGCAGCAGCATATCACCGGTATCCAGCCCCTCATCCATAAACATGGTGGTAACGCCGGTTTCCTGCCGGCCATCCAGGATCACCTGCTGGATGGGGGCTGCCCCCCGGTACATGGGCAGCAGGGACGCATGGACGTTGATACAGCCGTAGGCGGGAACCGCCAGCACCTCCCGGGTCAGGATCTGGCCGAAGGCCACCACCACCATCACCTCCGGGGCCAGCTTTTTCAGTTCTTCCACAAATTCCGGTTCCCGCACCTTCACCGGCTGCAGCACCGGAATGCCATACTCCAGCGCCTTTTCCTTCACAGGCGAAGCCTGGGGCGCCTTCCCGCGTCCCCTGGGCTTATCCGGCTGGGTAACCACCGCCGCCACCGTGTGCCCGGCCTCCACCAGAGCTGTCAGCACCGGCACACTGAACGCCGGTGTTCCCATAAAAACCACTCGCATCGTTTCCTCCCTGTGTCCTACCTCGGCTTCGCTAAAGCATTGACCGTCCGTCCCGCCTATGCTTTGCGACTGGGCTTTCATCGTAAATCTTTTGTAGTATACCGCAAACTCCGCATTTTATCTATATATTTTATCAAAAGTTAAGAAAGTTTCGTTTTTTCCCGCTCCCAGAAAAAGGGCGCAAAGCGGCGTTTCAGCGCCTTCACAGTCCGGTTAGGCTGCCCTGCCGGCACCGTCACGTCCGCCTCCGGAGAAGTCCCGATGGTCACCATGCGGCCGGCACCGGCCTCCTGCTGGAGATATTCCAGCATGTGGGGGATGGTGGCGTTCTGGCTGTAGATCCGCAGGAACACGGTTCCGGAGAACTCCTCCGGCTCGCTCCAGGCCAGCTTCAGCTCCGCCGCGTAGCCGGCCTCCTCCAGCAGCTGCCGCAGCTGCCGCATCCGCCCCTTCTCCTCCACCACCAGGAAGTACACCGCCGCCGCTCCCTCCGGCACCTCCCCGTGGACGTAGTTCCGGTAGGGGGAGGTCCGCAGGGTCTGGTAGACCTGCTCTGCCGCCGGGCACTGGAAATCCTGGTAGTAGATGACCAGCATATCCTCCATGACCACGTTAACAAAATGATGGTATCCCTGGCCGGTGAGGAACCGGTTCAGCTCCCCGGTCACCGCCTGGGAGATCACGTAGGAGTGGAGGAAGGTCTTAGTCCGGATGTCGTAGAGCACCGCCCCGTCCATGGCCACCACCGGCAGGGCCAGATGCAGCTCCCGCAGCGGCGGCATGAGGGTGGCCGGGGTCTGGGCCGTGGCCACCGTAATCTGCGCCCCCCGGTTCAGCATATTGTTCAGCTCCACCTTGCCGTAGGGCGTCAGCTTCCCATCCTCCCCCAGCAAAGCGTCCTCCAGCTGCAGCACAAACAGCCGGTCCCGGCGGTAGCGTCGGGGAATCTGGGCCGCGTTCACCAGCAGGCCCACCGCCAGGCCGATGGCCGTGTCCAGGGTCCGGTTCCAGACCAGCAGATAGGGGTTGGCATCGGTGATGTAGGTGCTGGTGACGCTCAGGAACACCACGCAGGAATAGTAGGAGGCCTCCGTTTTCCCCAGCAGCACCGTGGCGTAGAGGACCGGGATCAGCATGGCCGAGGCCAGCAGATACCCCATGATCTCCCCCTGGGCGGCCCACACCCGCAGCTCCACCGGCAGGATCACCAGGCCAAAGGCCGCGCCGATGAGGGTGCCCAGGAGACGCCGCCAGCCCATAACCCGGCTGCCGTCCAGATTCGGCTGAATGCACCAGAGGCCCGCCAGCACCACCTGGAAGGGCGTGCTGTCATCCCCCCGGAAGGAGCAGAGCCAGAAACACAGAAACACACACACCGCTGACTTGACCATCCGAAGGCCCACCGGGGGCAGGCCGCGGATCCATTTAAAAAAAGCCTTCATTCTCTTCCCCTGTATCAATGAGAGTGGTGAAGGCGTCAAAAAATATTTTGACGCCCCTGATATAAAGAATAGGCTGCGCTGCCGCAGCCTATTCGTATTCGCTCCGATTTATCCCGCAAGGGATGCCTGTCTTACACCAGAGCCACGGTCTCTCTGGCAATCATCAGCTCCTCGTTGGTGGGGATGATGGCCACCGTCACCTTGGAGTCCGGCGTGGAGATGACAAAGTTCTTGCCTCTCTGCTTGTTGGCCTCCTCGTCCAGGGTAATGCCCAGGTAACCCAGGTAGGACACAATCTTCTCTCTCTCTTCCAGGCCGTTCTCACCAATGCCGCCGGTGAAGGCAATGGCATCCACACCGTTCATGGCCGCCACGTAGGAGCCGATATACTTGGCCACCCGGTAGCAGAAAGCGTCAATGGCGTTGGCTGCCAGCTCATTTCCGTTGGCCGCCGCCTCGCCCAGGTCACGGAAGTCGCTGGACAGGCCCTTGGTCATGCCGTACACGCCGGACTTCTTGTTCAGCATGGTCAGCAGCTCAAAAATATCCTTGCCCTCTTTTCTGGCAATGTACTCCAGCACAGCCGGATCCAGGTCGCCGGAGCGGGTCCCCATGATCAGGCCCTCCAGCGGGGTCAGGCCCATGCTGGTGTCCACGCACTTGCTGTTCTGCACAGCGCTGACGGAGGAGCCGTTGCCCAGGTGGGCTACAATCACCTTGGAGTTGTCCGGATCCAGGCCCAGGAACTTGATGGCCTCCTTGGACACAAAGCTGTGGGAGGTGCCGTGGAAACCATATTTGCGGATGTGGTACTTCTCATAGTATTCGTAGGGGATGCCGTACATATACGCCTTGGCCGGCATGGTCTGATGGAAAGCAGTGTCAAACACGGCCACATTGGGCTTGCCGGGCATCAGCTGCATACAGGCGCGGATTCCCATGAGGTTGGCCGGGTTGTGCAGCGGCCCCAGGTCGCAGCACTCGTCAATGATCTGCAGGGCCTCGTCATCAATCTTCACCGATTTGGTCAGCTTATGGCCGCCGTGCAGCACCCGGTGTCCAATGGCATCCACCTCATCCAGGCTCTTCAGCACACCGGTTTTCTCATTGACCAGGATGTCCAGCACCATCTGGATGGCCTCCGTGTGGGTGGGCATGGCCGCCTCCACGGTCTCCTTCTCCCCGCCGGCGGGCTGGTACACCAGACGGCCGTCAATGCCGATTCTCTCACAGAGGCCCTTGGCCTGCACCTGCTCTGTCTCGGAATCAATCAGCTGGTATTTCAGGGAAGAGCTTCCACAGTTGATAACCAATACTTTCATCTTATACCCTCCTAAGGTTGTTCGCAATACCTTTCCATTTTAGTACGAAGTCCCCGTTCTGTAAAGCTTTTTTTGCTTCTTTTTCCTGCCGTTCCCGCCGGGAATACACGCAGCCGCAGTAATCCTGGCGGTACAGGCCGTACGCCCGGGACAGCTCTATGGACCGGCGGTAGCCGTCCTTTTTCTTGAAGTCCGAAAGCAGCCAGCATACCCCCCATTCCTCCGCAAGCTCCTGGCCCAGCTGGTTGATCCAGGCGGCGTTTTTCATGGGGCTCACCGAAAGGGTGGTGGCAAAATAGTCAAAGCCCCCTTCCGCCGCCTCCCGGGCCGCCTCCGCCAGCCGCTGCCGGTAGCAGCGGAAGCACCTCTCCCCGCCCTCCGGCACCGCCTCCAGGCCCCGGGCCATGGCGTAGAAGTCCTCCGGACAGTAGCGCCCTTCCCGGAACGCCACCGGATACCGGGCCGGTTGTTCCCGGAGCAGCCGCTTCTGCTCCTCCACCCGCTTCCGGTACTCCTCCTCCGGAGAAATGTTGGGATTAAAATAGAACACAGTGACCCGGAAATCCTCCGTCAGCCGCTCCAGCACCGAGCTGCTGCAGGGCCCGCAGCAGCTGTGCAAAAGCAGGGACGGCACCCGCCCCTGCTCCCGGTTTTCCCGGATAATCTGTTCCATCTCCCGCTGGTAATTCCGGTTTACAGTTCCTTTTCCCATTTGTCGCAGAGCTCCTCCACCTCTCTGGTAAAACGTTTAATCTCCTTGTTGGGCCGCTCCCGCCACTTGGAGATGAGGCCGGTGAGCCGGCGGCCGGCGGCCACCAGAGCGCCAAAGAAGCCCTCGGTGCGCATACCGTCCACAGCCGGACGCCCCTCCCGGACAATCCGCCTGGGCTCAGTTTCAAACAGGAGCTCCCCGGCGGCCAGGTCATAGATGGTGCCGCTGTAGGGGGCCATGGCCCGGTAGCCCTTTTCCTGCTCCAGGCACTTCACAAAGTCCTGGCAGGCCGCATCCTCCCCGTGGTTCACAAACACCATGGTTGGCTTCTGCTCAAAGCCGTCCAGCCAGTGGAGCAGCCCGTCCTTGTCCGCATGGCCGCTGATGCCGGCCAGGGTTTCAATCTCCGCGTTGACCTCAATCTCCTCCCCAAACAGCTTCACCTGCTTGGCGCCCTCGTAGATGGTGCGCCCCAGAGTCCCCACCGACTGGTAACCCACAAACAGGATGGTGCTCTCCTTCCGCCACAGGTTATGCTTCAGATGGTGGCGGATCCGCCCGGCCTCGCACATGCCGCTGGCGGACAGGATCACCTTGGGGGTCTGGTTGAAATTGATGGCCCGGGATTCATCGGTGGAGACAGAGATCTCCAGACCCGGGAAGAACAGGGGGTTCTTGCCCGCGTCCAGCAGGGCCCGCATGGGCTCGTCAAAATAGTCCCGGTCACTCTGGACAAAGACGCTGGTGGCCTCGTTGGCCAGGGGGCTGTCCACGTACACCGGGAACGTCCCGTGGCCCTGGACCATCCCCTCCTCCTTGATCTGCCGGATAAAGTAGAGGATTTCCTGGGTGCGCCCCACAGCAAAGCTGGGGATGACCACATTGCCGCCCCGGTCCAGGGTCCGCTGGATGCACCGGGCCAGCTGGCGCACATAGTCCCGCTCATCCTCCCGCTTCTCATGGTAGCGGTTGCCGTAGGTGGATTCAATCATCACGTAGTCCGCCTCCCGGGTCAGCTGGGGGTTCCGGAGAATGGGGCGGTCGTGGTTGCCCACGTCCCCGCTGAACACCATCTTTTTCTCCGTTTCCCCTTCCCGCATCCACACCTCAATGCTGGCGGAGCCCAGCAGATGGCCCACGTCTGTGAAGGCAATGTCCACCCCCTCCAGCACATGGATCCGCTGCCGGTAGGGGACCGGCCGGAACTTCCGGATGACCCCTTCCGCGTCCGCCATGGTGTACAGAGGCTCCACCTCCGCCTTGCCAGCCCGCTGTGCCTTCCGGTTTTTCCACTCCGCCTCGGATTCCTGGATGTGGGCGCTGTCCCGGAGCATAATGTTGCACAGGTTGCAGGTGGCCTCGGTGGCGTAGACGGTCCCCCGAAAGCCATTTTTGTAGAGCCAGGGCAGCTTGCCGGAATGGTCAATGTGGGCGTGGGTCAGCAGCACGCACTCGATCTCCGCCGGGGAGGCTGGAAGCCCCGAATTTTCAAAGACGTTGAGCCCCTGCTCCATGCCGCAGTCCACCAGAAAGTAGCGGCCGTTGACCTCCAGGCAGGTGCAGCTCCCGGTCACCTCGTGGCAGGCACCCAGAAACATGATTTTCATAGTGCAGATTCCTTTCCGAGCCGTTTTCGGTTCTGGCTTATTTGCCTCTAGCATACCACTATTTTCTGAATCTTTCCAGTACAATATCCATTTACATTTGCATTTTCTTCCGCTATACTGAAAGAAACCTCGAAAAGGAAAGGAGGGGCTGCCATGCTGGGGCTCCAAATCGATGACCTGAAGGATTTTACCCAAAAGCTGTTCCGCCAGGAGGTGTTTGACAATTTCCTGGTGCCGGAGGCGGTTTTTGTGACCATGTTTTCCATTGCCATAGACGGCAATTCCCTCACCGAGGAGGGGAAGCCGGTGTGTGCCACCTGGGGGCAGCTGCGCCCCCTGGCCTTCCAGATCATCAAGGGCCAGACCCTGCCCAAGGGCTTTAAGATTGTGCTGCGGCTTTCGCAGGAAAACACGGAGAAAACCCTCCACTCCTGGGGGCTCCCCGTTGCCCCGGAGGAGGTGGCCGGCCTGTTCCTGAACATTCTGTACGAGGAGGGGAAAATCCGCTGTACCACCGGCGTCTCCCTGACCACCTTCTCCCTGGACCGCTCCCTGGAGCGGGAGTGGGACAACGTCACCCGCCGCTTCTTCCGGCACCACCAGATCTCCTTCTCCGAGATCTGACTTCCCCGGCCCGGAACCGGCTGCCTAGAATTCCATCCAGAATTCCACGCCGTCCGGCTTATTTTCCACGCCGCAGCTGCCGCCGTGGGCATGGGCAATGGCCTTGACAATGGACAGGCCAATGCCGCTGCCGCCGTACTTGCGGGTACGCGCCTTGTCCACCTTATAAAATTTTTCCCACAGGTGGGGCAGATCCTCCTCCGGGATCTGCTTGCCCGTATTGAACACGGAGATCCTCACTTTTCCGTGTACGGTGCCGGCCTTCACCACAATCTTGCCGGGGTTGGACACATGATGGTAAGCGTTGCTCAGGTAGTTCTGCAGCAGCTCCTCCATCATAAACTCGTCCGCCCGCACCCACAGCTCCGGCGGGGCCTGCAGCTCCGTCTCACACTGGATTTCTTTCCCCAGCACCGCCGTGGACTGCAGGACCCCCTTCAGCACGGCTGTCAGGTCAAAGTCCTCCAGGGTCAGCTTCATATCCCCGGACTCAATCTCCCCCAGGTTCAAGAGGCGCTTGACAATATGGTTCATTTTCTTGGCCT